>NZ_JALHBH010000116.1:0-242244 GCF_022836805.1 Pseudomonas sp. RGM 3321 | reverse complement strand
TCAACGATGAGCTTGCAGACATCAAGCTTGAAGGCTGCATCGAATTTTCTGTATTTCTTGGTCATGGTGACTCCTCAATGGATATAGTTTCACCCATTAAGGTGTCCGGGGTCATTAGACCAGCTCACTTTATCCATCGTAAACTCTTTTATTGACATTAAGTTGAGTTGTTATGTGCGTGCCGGCAGTTGTCGGCAACGGAAATATTACAAGGCACATAAGTGTTCAGGTCAAGCGTCTGTGTATGTCAAAGCCAAGCCAGGGTTGTGTGAGGTTGTGCAGTTACATTTGGTATCATGTGCATAGTGAGTTATCGCTCGTTAGTGTCGGGGATGCTGTAAATAAAGGGTGTCGCTTGATGTGAATGTTCTTTCAGGGCTTTTTGTGCGTGAAATACCTGTAGGACATTAACTACAGATAAGTCTTACAAAAGGTAAAAAAGTATGTTTTGGCTGAATTCCCACTCTTGTGTAGGAATATTCACTCAACTTTATCATTAGGGTCTCGCACGCGTTAGCGTGCGAGGCCGTCAAGGTTATGGGCAGAAATGTAGGCTGCTGTGCTTAAAACTGCATTGACAGGGTTACGGAATGCGAGAGCAGTGAAACGTTGCCCGCACGGTCGATGACCCTGATAGTTGATCGTGACATGGTCGCTGTCCTGGGTCGGCAGGAACGCCTGACTAAAAGCTATCTACAGGGCTGGCTGCTGGAACACGTGGTGCGGAAAATTGATAGTGCTGGCTGGAATCTTTCATTTTTTCTCTCTAATTAAAAAGCCAGGCGCCACATGGCGCTGAGCTAAAGTTTTACCCAGGTAATAAGCGATAGTTGTAGGGGTAATAAATAACTACCGCATCACCTGAATTTTAACTAATCGGAGTATGCATTCGCTGTCAATGGTCAAGAGTGCTACATTGCTGTCGTCAAAGGTGTTAAAGAAATATCCGACGCAGTCTTCAGATCGCTTCTCAGGTTCTGTCAGATTGATAGTTAAAACTAGCCGCGCACAACACGGGCACCCCATAAAAAAGCCCCGGCCAACCGAAGTTTGTCGAGGCTTTGAAACAGTCTCAAGTCTCAGCGATTAAACCGCTCCACCAGCGAATACTGCGAGTTTGCCGTATCGGTCAGTTCACCACTCAACACTGCCGAGCGATGGGCTTCGTCCGATGTCTGGTCTGCCAGGCTGGCGATGGTGGCGATGTTGCGATTGATTTCCTCGGCCACGGCGCTTTGCTCTTCCGTGGCGGTGGCGATCTGCGTGGTCATGTCGGTGATATTGGCGACGGCCTCACTGATGCCCACCAGTGCCTGGTCCGCTTCCAGCACCCGGGCCACGCCTTCTTCGGCCTGACGGCGGCCGGTGTCCATGGTGTTTACAGCGTCGTTGGCGGTTTGCTGCAGTTTGGCGATCAGGCCATGGATCTGCCCGGTGGACTCGGCGGTGCGTTGCGCCAGCTGGCGTACTTCATCCGCCACGACCGCAAAGCCGCGGCCCATCTCGCCAGCGCGAGCCGCTTCGATCGCGGCGTTGAGGGCCAGCAGGTTGGTCTGGTCGGCGATGCCTTTGATCACATCGACCACGCCGCCGATTTCATCGCTGTCCTTGGCCAGTCGGGTAACGGTCAGGCCGGTTTCGCCCACCGAGGTGGACAGGCGCTGAATGGCTTCGCGGGTTTCACCGGCGATATCGCGGCCGCGACGCGTCAGTTCATTGGCCTGCTGAGTGGCATCGGCGGCGCGGTTTACGTGGCTGGCGACTTCCTGAGTGGTGGCGGCCATTTGATTGATGGCGGCGGCGACCTGCTCGGTTTCCACACGCTGACGCTCCAGCCCGGTCGAACTGGCATTGGCCAGCGAGTTGGACTGACGAGCCTGACTGGTCAAGTGTTCGGCGGTGTCCTGCAAGCGTGTCAGACAAGTCTTCAGACGTGCTTCCTGGCTGAGGATCGACATTTCCAGGCGCGCTTGCGGGCCACGACTGTCGGTATACATCTGTGCGATGAGCGGGTCAGAGGTCGTCTGCTCGGCCAGGCGCAACAAACGTTTGGTGCCGCGCTGCTGCCAGGACAGCCCCAGCAGGCCCAGTGGCACTGAAAGCACCGCAGCCAGGGCAAAGCCCCAATGCGAGTTGAGCCATACGCCGATCAGGAAGCTCAGTTGACTGACCAGAATGAACGGCAGCCAGTCCTGAAGTACCGGCAGCCACTTGTCGCGGCCCGGTATCGCGCTCTTGCCCTTGTTGATTCGAGCATAAAGCGCCTCGGCACGGCGGATCTGTTCGGCAGTCGGTTTGATGCGTACCGACTCGAAACCGACTACCTTGCGGTTTTCCAGCATCGGCGTCACGTAGGCGTTAACCCAGTAATGATCGCCGTTCTTGCAGCGGTTCTTGACGATGCCCATCCACGGCTGCCCGGTCTTGAGCGTGGTCCACATGTGCTCGAAAACCGCGGGCGGCACGTCCGGGTGACGCACGGTGTTGTGCGCCGCTCCCAGCAGTTCCGCCTCGCTGTAACCACTGATGTCGACGAAGGCATCGTTGCAATAGGTGATCGTACCGCGGGTGTCGGTGGTGGAGATCAGTCGCTGCTCGGCAGGAAAAGTCCGCTCATGTTGAGTGATGGGCTGGTTGTTGCGCATGGGGTTTCGATCCTTCGATCCAAAAGACTATGGCGTGTTATCGGCCGGCGTGTCGATAAATTGAGCGGTGCGTCACAAATGACCGAGCAGTCAGCATTACCGGGCAAGCATGGGATAAGTGAAAAGCCCGAAGTGCACCAGATTCAGACCGAAGTGACTGATGACTGCGGCTTGCAGGCCACCAAAACGAAACGCGATGCCGTAACCCACACCTGCCACGCCCGCCAGCACCATCCACTCCCAACCTGCGCCCGCGTGAGCGAGCCCGAACATGCTTGCAGCGAAGGTGATCGACAGTGCTGTCGCAAACCTCGAGCCCTTGAACAGGCGCTGCAGACCGCCTTGCAGATATGCGCGGAAAAACAGTTCTTCGGTCAGGGTCACCAGCAGCAGGTTATTGAGCAGCCATATCAGGCCTTGATCAGGCCATTTGGGTGACCAGCCGACAACGTTGAGAACGACGGCTGCGGCCATGCAGAACGCTGACGTCACGATCAGCGCCAGAATACCGGTTTGCAGCGAATGGGTCATGTCGACCCTGGGCATGATCCACGGGCAGGCCAGTATCAGCCAGAAGCCGATCAGAGGTTTGTCCAGATTCAGGTACATGGAAAAGACCTGGGCATCGGCCGTGAACCGGGTGGCTTCGATGGCTTGCGCATTATTGAAGCCGGGCGCCAGATGAAAGGCCAATGCGAGGCCCGTCACAATAAACAGCGCATGACCAAAAAGGCGGAGGTATTGATGGGAGGGCAATGTCGCGCATAACCAGGCGACGAGCAACAGGCCGAAACTTGCGGCCGCAGAAGGGGCAAGGCTGCCATAGGACAGTGCCAGCGCGTAGCCAACACTCAGAAGAAAGAAAACCAGCCAGTGCCTCGTATTCATGAGATACATCCTGCTTCAAGAAGCGCAGGATTCTATCCGACGTCCAGCGATGCCGGTTTGAGCTTATACAAATTTTCATGCACGAGCCTGACCCCTGAGCGGGATTCAGGCTGCGTGTCAGGCACTGCGTGTCAGGAAGCGATCAGCTGCCGCAACACGTAATGCAGAATGCCCCCCGCCTTGAAGTATTCCACCTCGTTAAGCGTGTCGATGCGGCACAGCACGTCGACGGTTTCCTTGCTGCCGTCTTCGCGGTTGATATGCAGGGTCAGGCTCATGCCTGGTTGCACGTCTGCGTTGGTCAGCCCGGTGATTTTCAGCGTTTCCTTGCCGGTCAGGCCCAGTGTCTTGCGGGTCTGGCCGTTCTTGAACTGCAAAGGCAGTACGCCCATGCCGACCAGATTCGAGCGGTGAATCCGTTCGAAGCTTTCGGCGATGACCGCCTTGACGCCTAACAGATTAGTACCCTTGGCTGCCCAGTCGCGGCTGGAGCCAGTGCCGTATTCCAGCCCCGCAATGATCACCAGCGGCGTATTTTCTGCCTGGTAGCGCATGGCTGCGTCGTAGATCGCCAGCTTCTCGCCGGAGGGCACATGCACCGTGTTACCGCCTTCCTCACCGCCGAGCATTTCGTTGCGAATGCGGATATTGGCGAAAGTACCGCGCATCATCACTTCGTGGTTACCGCGGCGTGAGCCGTAGGAGTTGAAGTCCTGATACTTGACGCCTTTCTCCTGAAGGTAGCGTCCGGCGGGGCTGTCGACCTTGATATTCCCGGCAGGGGAGATGTGGTCAGTGGTCACCGAGTCACCCAGCAAGGCGAGGATGCGCGCGTTTTCCACGTCTTCGATAACCGGCAATGGACCACCGATGTCTTCGAAGAACGGCGGGTGCTGAATGTACGTGGAGTCGTCCTGCCAGACATAAGTGGCGGCCTGCGGTACTTCGATGGCTTGCCATTGTTCGTCACCGGCAAACACTTCGGCGTATTCCTTGTGAAACATGCCGGTGTTGACGCTGGCGACCGCGTCGGCGATTTCCTGCTGGCTTGGCCAGATATCGCGCAGGTAAACCGGTTTGCCGTCCGACCCTTCGCCCAGTGGCTCGCTGCTGATGTCTATGCGCACCGAGCCTGCCAGTGCGTAGGCAACTACCAGAGGCGGCGATGCCAGCCAGTTGGTCTTGACCAGCGGATGGACGCGGCCCTCGAAATTGCGGTTGCCCGAGAGCACCGAGGCCACTGTCAGGTCGGATTGCTGAATGGCTTTTTCGATAGGCTCCAGCAGCGGGCCGGAGTTACCGATACAGGTGGTGCAGCCGTAACCCACCAGGTCGAAGCCCAGGGCGTCGAGGTATTGGGTCAGACCTGCCGCGTTGTAATAATCGGTGACTACTTTCGAACCGGGTGCCAGCGAGCTTTTCACCCAGGGCTTGCGCTTCAGGCCTTTCTCGACAGCTTTTTTCGCCACCAGCCCGGCGGCCATCATGACGCTGGGGTTGGAGGTGTTGGTGCAGGAGGTGATCGCCGCGATGACCACGGCACCGTCCTTCAGGTTATAGGTCTGGCCGTTGTACTCATACTGGGTTTCGCCGCTGACCTGAGCCTCGTTGCCCACCGCGACACCGCCGCCGCCTTCGCTTTCCAGACGGCCTTCGTCGACCTTGGCGGGTTTGACCTGCAAACCGAGAAAGTCGCTGAATGCCTTGGATACATTCGGCAGCGCGACACGGTCTTGAGGGCGTTTGGGGCCTGCAAGGCTGGCTTCTACTGTGCTCATGTCCAGTTCCAGACTGTCGCTGAACACCGGTTCCTGACCTGCCAGACGCCACAGGCCTTGAGCCTTGCAATATGCCTCGACCAGTTTGACGGTTTCGTCAGGACGACCGGACAGGCGCAGGTAGTCCAGCGTCACGTCATCGACCGGGAAGAAACCACAGGTCGCGCCGTACTCCGGTGCCATGTTGGCAATGGTCGCCCGGTCCGCCAGTGGCAGATCAGCCAGGCCGTCGCCGTAGAACTCGACGAACTTGCCGACCACACCTTTCTTGCGCAGCATCTGGGTCACGGTCAGCACCAGATCGGTGGCGGTGATGCCTTCCTTCAATTTGCCGGTCAGCCTGAAGCCGATGACTTCCGGGATCAGCATCGACACCGGCTGGCCAAGCATCGCCGCTTCGGCTTCGATCCCGCCCACGCCCCAGCCCAGCACGCCAAGGCCATTGATCATCGTGGTGTGCGAGTCGGTGCCGACCAGGGTGTCGGGGAACGCGTAGGTGCGACCGTCTTCTTCCTTGGTCCACACGGTGCGGCCCAGATATTCGAGGTTCACCTGATGGCAAATGCCGGTGCCGGGCGGCACTACGCTGAAATTATCGAAAGCACTCTGGCCCCAGCGCAGGAACGCGTAGCGCTCACCGTTGCGCTGCATCTCGATGTCGACGTTCTCGCCGAACGCCTCGGCGTTGCCGAACTTGTCGACCATCACCGAATGGTCGATGACCAGGTCCACCGGGGACAGCGGGTTGATGCGTTGCGGGTCACCGCCAGCCTTGGCCACGGCAGCGCGCATGGCGGCCAGATCGACCACTGCCGGCACACCGGTAAAGTCCTGCATCAGCACGCGGGCAGGGCGGTATTGAATTTCCCGGTCCGAACGGCGCTCGGTCAGCCAGTCGGCAATAGCCTTGAGGTCGTTGCCAGTGACGGTCTTGTTGTCTTCCCAGCGCAGCAGATTTTCCAGCAGCACCTTGAGCGACATGGGCAGTTTGTCGAGGTCGCCGAGGGAGCGGGCAGCTTCCGGCAGACTGAAATAGTGGTAAGTCTTGTTGTCGATTTCGAGCGTTTTCAGGCTCTTCAGACTATCGAGGGAAGGCATGAATATCTCCTTTCTGGATTGTTCTCCGAACATCGGTTTACGGGCTCCATGTGCATCAGGTCGGGAGCGCCGCATCAGGCTTCAACTTCTGTGGACTGTTCTGCAGCACCAGTGGTTCCTGGATTGGGCTATCATGCGCGGCTTTCAAGTCTGCGGGGTTACGCCCGAGTGCCCATTGCCCAGGAGTAACCCATGAATACAGTGTTTATGCATTGCAGACCCGGTTTTGAAGGCGAAGTCTGTTCGGAAATATCCGATCACGCTGCGCGCCTGGACGTTGCCGGGTATGCCAAGGCACGCCCCGATACAGCCTGTGCCGAATTCATCTGCACCGAGGCGGATGGTGCCGAACGGTTGATGAATGGCCAGCGCTTCGACGCGCTGATCTTTCCCCGTCAATGGGCGCGAGGGCTGTTTCTCGAGTTGCCGGAAACCGATCGCATCAGCGTGATTCTCGCGCAACTGGCGGCGTTCCCGATCTGCGGCAGTCTGTGGCTTGAGGTCGTGGATACCAACGACGGCAAGGAGTTGTCGAATTTCTGCAAGAAGTTCGAGGCGCCGCTGCGCAAGGCCCTGATGCAGGCAGGCAAGCTGGTTGACGATCCGCGCAAACCGCGTCTGTTATTGACCTTCAAGAGTGGTCGTGAAGTGTTTCTCGGTCTGGCCGATGCAGACAACTCTGCCATGTGGCCCATGGGCATCCCGCGCCTCAAATTTCCCCGCGAGGCACCCAGCCGTTCTACCTTGAAGCTGGAAGAGGCATGGCACCATTTCATCCCCAGAGACCAGTGGGACGAACGTCTTTCCGGCGACATGACCGGCGTGGACCTTGGCGCCGCACCGGGTGGCTGGACGTATCAACTGGTGCGCCGCGGCATGCTGGTGACTGCCATCGATAACGGGCCGATGGCGGAAAGCCTGATGGACACCGGGCTGGTCCAGCACTTGATGGCTGACGGTTTTACCTACAAACCCCGGCACCCGGTGGACTGGATGGTCTGCGACATCGTCGAGAAGCCTGCGCGCAATGCCGCGCTGCTGGAAACCTGGCTGGGCGAAGGCCTGTGCCGCGAAGCAGTGGTCAACCTCAAACTGCCGATGAAACAGCGCTACGCCGAAGTACGCCGCTTGCTCGACCGTATCGAAGAAGGCTTTCAGGCGCGTGGTGTAAGAGTGTCGATCGGCTGCAAACAGCTCTACCACGACCGCGAAGAAGTCACCTGCCACTTGCGCAGGCTTGATGTGGCCAAAGCGGCGAGAAAGTGATTTCTAACTCTAAAAGCGCTTTTTATCGCGATGGCACTGACGACGCAGAGTGCGACGTTAGTGACGGCTGAGTCCTGGAGCTGACTCGGGGGTAGCCTGGCAGGACGCCAGGCTAGCCGCACCGGGCCATGGATGGCCCGTTGCGGCGACCCCCGGATCAGTGACAGGGCGAAGGAACCCGACGCAGTCGGGCCGGAAACAGGAGCGAGGGGGTTTGGTTACTTTGCCCCGTCAAAGTCACTCGCCGAGGGGCGAAAAGGTGACCTGAGTCGAACCTCAATCCTCCTGAAATCGCAGAACCGCTGTGTGACGCGGAGCGTCACGAACTGCATTCCCACGCGGAGCGTTGGAACGATCCTCATCGTAGTCTGAGCCTCATTTTCCGGACATTCAGCACCAGCGCCACTCAACCAAACCCCACAATAGCCTTGGTCTCCAGATACTCTTCAAGGCCATGCACGCCATACTCGCGACCATTGCCCGAGCGCTTGTAGCCGCCGAACGGGGCCATCGGGTTCCAGGCGGGGTAGTTCAGATGCACTTGTCCAGCACGAATGCGCGAAGCCACCGAGCGCGCCTGATCAAGGTCCTGCCCCTGCACATGCGCGCCCAGACCGTAAACGGTGTCGTTGGCAATCGCCACGGCCTCATCAATCGTGTCGTAGGCAATCAGGCACAGCACCGGACCAAATATTTCTTCCCGGGCGATACGCATGGACGAGTCCACTTCGGAAAATACCGTTGGCCGCGTGTAGAAGCCTTGCTCATGGCCTTGCACACGACCAGGCCCGCCGCAGACCAGCTTCGCGCCTTCACTCAGCCCGGCATCGATCATCGCCTGTACGCGGTGAAACTGTGCCTCGTTGGCGATCGGGCCCAGCACTGTTTCCTCCCTCTGCGGATCTCCCACAATGATTGCCGCGGCCGTTTCGGCAGCCAGCGCTTCGACTTCTGCCAGCCGGCTTCTGGGCACGATCATGCGGGTCGGCGCACTGCACGACTGGCCAACATTGCGGAACGCGGCCATTACGCCGGGCGGCACGGCTTTGGCGAAATCAGCGTCGGGCAGCAGAATGTTCGGTGATTTACCGCCCAGTTCCTGAGTCACCCGTTTCACGGTCGGTGCTGCAGCCTTTGCAACCAATGCGCCTGCACGGTTGGAACCGGTGATCGAGATCATGTCGATGTCAGGGTGCGCAGCCATCGCGCCGCCCACTTCAGGCCCGCTGCCATTGACCAGGTTGAATACCCCAGGCGGCAGACCTGCATCGTGAACCAGTTGCGCGAACAGCAAGGCGCTTAGCGGCGACAGTTCGCTGGGCTTGAGCACCACTGTGCAGCCAGCGGCAATCGCCGGGGCGACTTTTGCAGTAATTTGATACAGCGGCCAGTTCCATGGCGTGATCAGCCCGCACACACCGATAGGTTCGCGTTCAATCGCGGTGCCGCCTTCGACGCTCTGGAAGCGATAGGTTTCCAGCAGGTCGCGTGCAACACGAACGTGCTCTGCGGCAAGCGGCACCTGCATGGCCCGCGCAGAACCTATGGCTGCGCCCATCTCCAGCGAGATGGCCTGCGCCAGTTGTTCCTTGTGCTTGAGGATAAGCTCGTGGATGCGCCCGATTATCTCGGCCCGGGCGTGCGCCGGGGTGCCGGACCAGCCCGCAAAGGCTGCCCGCGCCGCTGCAACCGCGCGGTCGACGTCGGCGGCCGAGCCACTGGCAACGTGCGCCACCACTTCTTCGGTCGCCGGGTTGATCACTGCAATACTGGCCGGGTTGAGCGGTGCCGACCAGCGGCCATCGATATAGAATTTCTGCGCGGTGTCTGGATCAACGCGATGGCTGTTCAAGGGCTGTGAGGTCATCCAGCGGGCTCCCTGGAGCGATAATGGGCGAGGTCAGGCCGTTTGATATCAGGCCGTACGATGCCTATAAGCTAACAAAGCGGTCTGAATAAAAAGTGCCGATCTGCCGGGCTGCAAAGAATAATCTGCTGTATGCAACCCGCTAACATTGCGGACCTGTTCCGGGGCTTTATTCGCGCTGATTTCAGCCTATGGCCTGGGTCACCAGCGCAAACTGCTGCACGTCCTTGCTCGATGGCGGCGGTGTCCCGAGCACCATGCGCGGTGCTCTGTCGACACATGGCAGGCCCAGGCTTTCGAGCCATGGTGCCAGGCCGCAATCAGCCAGAATGTCGAAGCGCACGAACATGCCAGGTATCTGTTGCAGCAGGTGGGCAATCAATTGCCGGGCCTGCTCTGCGTCGCGGGCCACCAGCGGGCCGATAATATGGCCGCGGCCGAAGCGGCGCAGCAGGGCGATGCCTGTCAGGCGCCCTTCATGGTCGATGCCGACCGCCTGTTCTGCATCGCGCGACAACAGGTCATTCAGCACGACGGTGCGATCCAGACTGCTGCCTGCGTTGGCCAGCCTGATCAGTTCGGCATGGTCGGCCGGACCTGGCGTGCGAATCGGCAGGCCATCGCTCGGTGTCGCCAGCCCTGACAGGTCAGCAATGCCCTGATGCTGCTGGATCCGCGCAAAATCGACAAAGCCAAGGCTCCGGTACAGCGGCGCGCCCAGTTCCGTGGCATTGAGGATCGGAGTGCGCGGTGCGGTTGCGTCAAGGCACAGATGCATCAGGCGGCGGCCGATGCCTTTGCCCTGATGTTCATCGCTGACAATCACCAAACCGATGGATGACCAGTCACCCTGGTGGCAGGTGAATGCCAAGCCCACCAGTTGGCCGTCACGTTCGGCGACAAAACCCTCGGAGGTGCGTTGCACCATCGCCCAGTCCTCGTCGCGGTGCGGCCATTTGAGGTGTACCGACAGGGCGTGCAGCGGGAATGTCCGCCGCAGTCGCCGGGCGATATCGATAGGGAGTGTCTTGGGTCGCGGGCATGGGGCCTCCGTTGCAAGGGCGAGGTGGGTTGGTTCGGCTCATATGAGCTTGCCTGTGCTCATCAGGCTGGACGTGAACGGCATCTCGATGGTCATCGGGTCAGTGAAGCGGCGAATATCGAACGGGCTGATCAAGGTGCGCGTGCTGCCGGTGCTGATCAGCTCGGCCATGACATCGCCGACGCCGGGGCCGAGCTGAAAGCCGTGGCCGCAGAAGCCAAACGCGTAGAACAGGCCGTCCACCTTGCCACTGCGGCCCATGATCGGCAGCGAATCAGGCGTATAGCTCTCGATGCCGCTCCAGACACGGATGATGTTCAGCTTCTCTGCGCCGGGTAACAGGCGTTTCATCTGCTTCATCTGGTTGATCAGGCTTTCCGGCTTGAAGTAGGCACGGCGGTTGACCATGTCCGGTTTGTTGCGATTACCGCCGCCGATGATGATGTTGCCGCGCGGTATCTGGCGGAAATAGATCACTTCTTCCTTGATTTTGGTGAACACTCCGATCACCGTCGGCAGGGCGTAGGGCACCGGTTCCGTCACCGACATCTGCGGGCCGTTCGGCTCGAGAGGTACGGGTTCACCGAATTGTTCCGCCAGCCTGGCCGCCCAGGCCCCGGCAGTGATGAGCAATTGTTCGGCGACGAATAACTGACCATCGGCAGTGGTGACATGAAACTCACCGCCGACTTTCTGTACGTCAGTCACTTCAGTGCGCTCTTCGATCCGTGCCCCGGCCCGAATCGCTGCGCGGGCGAATGCCGGCGCTGCCAGCCGCGGGTTGGCGTGGCCATCGTGAGGCGCATAGGAGCCGCCTTTGACTTCCGGGCCGATGAACGGAAAGCGCTCATGCAGGGCCCTGCCGGAGAAAATCTGCAAATCCAGCTCGCGGGCTTGCGGGGCTGCGGCATAGGCCTCCAGTTCAGCGATCTCGTCTTCGCGGTAGCAGACGCGCATGTGCCCGCTGGGGATGAACTCCAGGTCTTCACCGATCAGCTCAGGCAGGCGTTTCCACAATGCCCAGGAACGATTGGCGAGTTCCAGTTGGCCGAGAAAGCGTCCCTGGCGGCGCACGTTGCCGAAATTCACCCCACTGGCGTATTGGCCGATCTGGTCGCGCTCCAGCAGGGTTACCGAGCGGCCGTGCTGGCGCAGGAAAAACGCTGATGACGAGCCCATGAAGCCGCCGCCGATAATCAGAACGTCGCTTTTTTGTGGGGTCATGAGGTGCTCCCGGTCATGTTCATCGCCCGCTGCGCGCCTGGGCTTCGATTTCGATCAGATAACCGTGATGCAATTGCGGGACCGGCACCACGGCGCGTGCCGGGCGATGCTCGCCCAGATAGCCTGCGTAAATGCGGTCGAAGGCCGGCCAGTACTGGATACCTGCGATGTAAATGGTCACTTTCAGCAAATCATCGCTCGTGCATCCTGCTGCCTCAAGAATGGCAGCCAGGTTGTCCAGCGCAATAGCGGCCTGGGCCTCGAACGGTTCTTCGACGCTGTGGCTGCCGTCGGCGCGCACCGGCAGTTGCCCGGAAACATGCAGCGTGCCTTGATGCAACACTGCCTGGGAATAGTGCCCGCCTGGCGCGGCGGCCAAGGGCGTGCGAATCAGTTCGATATCACCAGCCATGCAAGCGACTCCAAGTGTGAATTGCGCCGTCGGCATCACAGGCGTGGTAGTCCGGGAACTGCGCACCGGTGGCGCAGGCGTGGTTGGGCAGAATGCGCAGCCGGCTGCCGATGGGGAAGCGCGCAGTGATGTCTGCCTGGCTGCCGGTGGCAAGCGTGATGATGCCATGCTCCTGATTGGCACCGGTCACCCGTGCGCCGTCGATCCACTCGCCGGTTTCGCTGCACACCTGGCCGTAGCCGAAATCCTCACGCTGGCGCTGGGTGCCGCGATCCCGGCTCATGGCCATCCAGCCCGCGTCAACGATGATCCAGCCCTTGTCCTGCTGATGGCCGATGACCGTAGTCAACACACTCAGGGCCAACTCGTCCGCGCGGCACACGCCGATGTTGTGCATCACCAGATCGAAGAATATATAGACCCCGGCACGTACTTCGGTCACGCCTTGCAGGCTCTGCGCCGACAGCGCGGTAGGCGTCGAGCCGATGCTGACTTCCGCACAGGGCAGTCCTGCCTGCCGAATGCACTCGGCGGCGCTGACGCAAAGCCTGCGCTCTTGCTCGGCGAGGGCTTGCAGCGCCTCGGGGGTGTCGAGGTCGTAGCTGGATCCGGCATGGGTCATGACCCCTCGCAGGTGCATGCCGCCCTCGACCAGCGTTCTCGCGACGTCGACGAGCGCAGGGTCGTCGACGGTCAGCCCGGAACGATGACCGTCGCAATCGATTTCGATCCACACATCAAAACGCTCATCATGTTGCTGGCCGAAGGCGACAACCGCCTGGGCAGCCACCACGCTGTCGGTCAGGATGCTCAGGCGGCAACCGTTGCGCCGCAGTTTGAGTGCCTGATCCAGTTTGCCGGGTGCGATGGCGACAGCGTAGAACACGTCGTTGATGCCCTCGGCAAAGCAGTGTTCGGCCTCCTTCAGGGTCGAGACCGTTACGCCGCTGGCACCTGCAGCTATCTGCGCCTGAATCACCGGCAGGCATTTGCTGGTCTTGACGTGCGGACGCAGAAGTACACCCAGCTCATTCATGCGGTGTTGCATGCGCTGGATATTGCGCTGCATGCGCGGCACATCAAGCAACGCGACAGGTGTATCTAGAGAAGACAAGAGGGCAGACATGGCAGAGCTCGCGTGACTGGGTACGGCTGTCACTCTACTCATGGGTGATGAAGCTGTGGTTCAATGCTTTGTCATCAATCCTTAAGCTGAGCTGAATGATCGCTATTGAAGACCTGCGTCTGGCCGTGACCCTGTCGCGCTGCGAATCCCTCAGTGCTGCGGCCAGAGTCCTGAATGTCTCGCCGCCCGCGCTATCGATGCGCTTGCGCAAGCTGGAGACGCAACTGGGCATTACCCTGGCCAATCGCGACGCCAGACGCCTGAGTCTGACGGCCGATGGCGAACGTTTCGCCCGGGAAAGCGCACATTTGCTGGAACAGTTGGAGGCACTCCCGGAATCCTTCAAGCAGCGTGACGAACGACTGGTCGGCACCCTGCGCCTGGCCGCGCCTTTTGGTTATGGACGCCAGCGCATTGCGCCGTTGCTGGCGCGCTTCGCCAAACTGCATCCGCAATTGCGTCTGCACCTGGACCTGCGCGAAACGCCGTGGCCCGATCGTCATGACAGCGACGCAGTGATTCATATCGGCAGCCTCAATGACAGCCTGTGGATCGCCAGACCGCTGGCGCACAACCATCGCTGGCTGTGCGCCAGCCCGGCTTATCTGGAGCAGCACGGCGCGCCCTCGACGCCTGACGAGCTGGCGCGTCATCGTTGCATCTGCATTCGCGAAAACGATGAAGACGTGACCCTCTGGCACCTCAGCAAGGGCCAGGCGAAAAAGACCCTGCGCATCGAGCCTGCGCTGCTCAGCAACGACGGCTCGGTTTCCCGGCGCTGGGCCGAGCAGGGGCTGGGCATCGTCTTGCGCTCGCAGTGGGATGTCAGCGATGCCATCGCCAGTGGCAGGCTGGTGAGGGTGCTGGCCGATTGGCAACTGGCCAGCGCGCCGATTAACCTGCTGGTGCCCTTGCGCAAGCACCGCAGCGCGAGGGTGCAGGCACTGACGGAGTTTCTGGAGACGGCCTTGAAGGCTTGATCATGGACAGCACCGGCGCGCTGTTGGTCGCTGGGTTGCACACCTCAATTGACGCTCACGGCAAGGCGCGGGTATAAACCGCGTCTTGTGTTTTTGTCGGATTTTTCTCCATGAGCTTCAGCCCCCTGATTCGCCAGTTGATCGATGCCTTCCGCGTGCTACCGGGCGTCGGTCAGAAAACCGCTCAACGCATGGCGTTGCAGCTGCTGGAGCGCGACCGCAGCGGCGGCTCACGGCTGGCGTTGGCCTTGGGGCAGGCGATGGATGGCGTTGGTCATTGCCGCTCATGCCGCACCCTGACCGAAGAGGAGCTCTGCCCGCAATGCGTTGACCCGCGCCGTGACGACACGTTGCTGTGTGTGGTGGAAGGGCCGACGGATGTCTACGCAGTGGAGCAGACCGGTTATCGCGGTCGCTACTTTGTGCTCAAAGGCCATCTGTCGCCACTCGACGGCCTGGGGCCGGAAGCCATCGGCATTCCGCAACTGATGGAGCGCATCAGCCAGCAGGGCACCTTCACTGAGGTGATCCTCGCCACCAACCCGACCGTAGAAGGCGAAGCGACAGCGCATTACATCGCCCAGTTGCTCCACGACAAGGGTCTTGTCGCGTCGCGCATTGCCCACGGTGTACCACTGGGTGGCGAGCTGGATCTGGTCGACGGCGGCACCCTGGCGCACTCGTTTGCAGGGCGCAAGCCGATCGCGTTGTGAAGCTCTGAAGGTGTGACCTGTTCGAAGATCATCAAATATCCTGCCTGTCAGGATGGAAATTCGGCAGAAAGTACCTCAGCCAACCAGGCGCTATCGTCGGAAAAACGCCTTGAGGGCCGAGCATGGCCTTCAAAAAGCGCCAGACACTGTGTGCGTCGAGTCGACGGCTTCGTTCAGCAGCAAGCAGCGCCGTAAATATGACCATCGCTGTAATCACCGCCGGGATTCCCACCAGCACGAATGCGCCTGTTCGTAGCAGATAAGCTTTCGTCCCGCGGCCTACTGCATTGATCCATAGGTCATAGGCCACCGATTTATGCGCGACTTCTTCATGGGCATGCCATAGCCAGAGCTGTTTGAAACCGCTCAACGAGTCGTTAATCGATTCCGGTCTGTCCAGCGTCATCTGTGCCATCAGCGCAGCATAATGCTCTAACATCAATACGACAGCGAGACGAAAGGACGGCGAAACCCATCGTCCACTCAGCGCTGTCTTCAGAAGTTTTTCGACTTGGCGCTCAAGTTGCGCTGCGGGCAGGCCGGCCTCCCCAAGAAGTCGGTTGTAGTGGCTGTGTACACGGCGATGTGCAGCTTCCTGACTCATCAGGTCCATGACTCGTTGCCTGATTTGCGGATGGTCTGTGCGGCACTGGAAATACAGTGTGCTGGACATGATAAACCGCTCGACTGGAGGGGCCATTATCGACATCGTGTTCAGAAAATGGCTCATCAGCATTCCCTCGGCATGCCAGTCGCTCATTCTGTCTGCGGGTAAATCGAAGTGCGTATGACGCCCGGGCTGTGCCACTTCCAGTGGCTGACGCTGATTTTGCCCGGACAAGATTTGAGGTTTATACAGGTTGCTAGGGACCGTGCGTTTCATCACGAAATTTTCCGCTTCGATGTTCGTGACTCAATTAAAGATCCATTCGCAGCGGTCTGTGCGTCAGGCACCTGTGAAGCAGACCACTTGCAAGACTATTTGGCGATGAGATCCGTCGCTTTATCGACCCGGCGTAATATCCCGCTCGACAGGCGGCGCATTCGGGTCCTGGCCTGCCGGAAACTTGCCTTTCAGGTGCCAGGCAAACGCGATGATTTCGGCAATCGTGCGGTATAGCGGCTCGGGGATGCTGTCGCCCAGTTCCAAGCGTGCCAGCAGTTTGACCAGTTCGGCGTTCTCGTAGATCGGTACTTCATATTCACGGGCAATGGCCAGAATGGCCTCGGCCAGCTGGTCGTCGCCCTTGGCGCTGAGCGTCGGGGCCTGTTGGCCGTCGTAGCTCAGGGCAATAGCCTGGCGCGGGACATGATCGGGTAGGGACATCAGGCGTTCTCGTCAATCCAGCGTTGTTCAAGGGCGGTGCGCGGGCCGCTTGGCGGTGCGCCGTGGCTGCAGGCCAGTTCGCCCACTGCCAGGCCGCAGGCAATCAGCCGCTCGCGCAAATATCCCAGTTCATGTTCGATCAAGGCCGCGCTGTCGGGCCGCTCGGCCCATAGCTGACTGGACAGCGTGCCGCGCAACAACTGCGCCTGTACCTGCAGCGGCCCCAACGGCTCAAGGTCGAATGCCAGATCGACTTTCCAGAGTTTTTCCCGGGCTTCCTTGATCTCGACATCGTCACGGTCTTCGGCAGCTTCCTGATCCGGCTTGTCTTCACGCTGCACCTTGACCTGCAAGGGCACGATGTCATGCGCGTTACGCATCGGCACTTCCAGTTGCCAGGTGGTCACCTGAGTGCCGTCGGCATTGGTGCGGGTCTGCTCCAGACCGCCCAGCTGGTGGCTTTGCAGGCGCGAAACAGCTGCCGCAGCCAGCTTGAGCAGAATTTCCAGATCGTCCTCTTTTTCGCCACCGCTAACATTGCGCGACGGCAACGGAAATATGCTCGGCTGGGTGCGTGCGGCAACTAGCCCAAGGGTGCCCAGGGCGTTGCGAATCGCATTGGGCATGGCTCGCGCCAGAGTATTGGAAGCAGCGGCGGCGCTGTAAGTGGTGTTGTCCGGCAACCCCGGCAGAATCTGCGCAATCAGACGCATCAGGTTGGCTTTCATGTCCGGAACCTGAGTCGGATTGAGCCCGGCAAGCAGCTTCGCTTCCAGAAACACGCCGCTGGCATTGAGGGCTTGGGCGACGCCTTTCGGTGTGCTCATCTGCTCGATGTCGGGCAGATCGTCCAGCAACTGGCTGATGGCGGCTTGCAGCGGGGCGCTGATCGCTGAGTTGCTGGGAGGGCTGGCAGTGGCTGTACTGGCTGACTGCAGGTTTTGCAGGGCGTTGATCAGGTTATCCAGAGAGCCCTGGCGGTTTTGCTGAGCAGTCAGTTGCTGGGCCACGGCCAGTTGATCGAAACGACCGGGCAGGGCGACGAAGTTCAGCGCTTGGTTGCCTTGTACCTGCGCGCTCAGCAGGCTACCGACCGTCAGCGGCTGCGGACTTTCGATGGTCAGGCTGGAGCCCGCCAGCGCAGTATTGAGCAGCATCACTATGGCGCGATAGGTGGGCGTTGCGGCACCCGGGTTTTGCGTGGCCAGTTGATTGACTGCCTGCGCGATCACCTGGCTGGTCATGACTTTGCCCTGCAACAGCGTGCCGACCGGCAATTGTTGCGTATCGATGCTGGTCATCGAGTTTTTCAGTGCGCTGTTGATCTGTTGCAGCGTCAGTGTCAGCTCGTTGGGCGAGGCTTGCGCCACCTGTAACAGGCTGCCGGGCGTGAACGGTACGCTGCTGGTGACCTGCAGGTTGGTCAGGCTGCCATTGGCGAGTACCAGTCGCAGCAGCAACTGGAAGTTCTGGTTGACCTGCTTGAGGGTCAGCACTTCGGCGTCGACGGTTTCGCCTTCGGGGATCAGATTATCCGCCGATTGCAGCAGGGTCAGCACCTGCGCAGGGGAGATGCCGGCGCGCAGCAGTGTTGTGGTAGGGATTGTCGCCGGGACGCTGGTGATGTCGCCTGTCATTGAAATATCGACCTGAGGAAATTGCCCCTTTGATAACAGGACTCGCATGTATAATACCGGCCAAAACCGGACCAGCCGCCATTAACTTCTCTTCATGTAACGGCCATATCCCCCCCGACTTGAACCGCCTTCTACTGCGTATGTGTCTGTTTTGGTACATTTCGCGACGCTCCAGCACTGGAAACGCACGATGATCCCAGTCCCCCCATTTTTGCAAGCAACGGCTCTGACGTGTGAGCGGGACGGGCGGATGCTGTTCGAAAACCTTGATCTGCAGGTGCGCACGGGGGACATGCTGCAGGTCAGCGGCCCCAATGGCAGCGGCAAGACCAGCCTGCTGCGCCTGTTGTGCGGGCTGATGCAGCCCACCGCCGGGCACGTGCTGCTCAACGGTGAGCCAGTGGGCCGCCAGCCGACAGCGCCAGGGCTCAATCTGTCATGGGTCGGCCATGCGCCGGCGCTCAATGACCTGCTGACGCCGCTGGAGAATCTTTCCTGGCTCTGTGCACTCCATCACCCGGCCGATGCCGAGGCCATTTTCAATGCGCTCGACGCGGTCGGCCTGGCAGGTTTCGAAGATGTGCCGTGTCACACCTTGTCGGCCGGACAGCAGCGTCGCGTCGCGCTGGCGCGCCTGTATCTGCCAGGCCCGCCACTCTGGCTGCTCGATGAACCGTTCACCGCGCTGGACCGCCAGGGCATTGCCCAACTGGAACACCATCTTGCCGGGCACTGTGAAAAGGGCGGCATGATCGTCATGACCACTCATCACACCCTGAGCCGCCTGCCTGCGGGCTATCGGGAGATCGATCTGGGGCAGTGGTCAGCATGAGCAATGTCTTTGCAATGCTGATCGCCCGTGAGTTTCGTCTGCTGGCCAGGCGTCCGGCAGAGCTTGCCAACCCGCTGGTGTTCTTTGCGATTGTGGTCGCCTTGTTCCCGCTGGCGCTGGGGCCGCAGACGCAATTGTTGCAAGCCTTGTCACCGGGGCTGGTCTGGGTCGCGGCACTCCTGGCCGTGTTGCTGTCGCTGGATGGGCTGTTTCGCAGTGATTTCGAGGATGGCTCGCTGGAACAGTGGGTCCTTTCGCCGCACCCGCTGGCCCTTCTGGTCTTGAGCAAAGTACTGGCACACTGGGTTTTTTCCGGGCTGGCACTGGTATTGTTGTCGCCCTTGCTGGCGCTGATGCTGGGGCTGCCGGTGCGGTGCCTGGCGGTGTTGATGGTGTCGCTGCTATTGGGCACGCCAGTGCTCAGCCTGCTAGGTGCAGTCGGTGCGGCGCTGACCGTGGGTTTGAAGCGCGGCGGCCTGTTGTTGGCATTGTTGATTCTGCCGCTGTACATCCCGGTATTGATTCTCGGCAGCGGTGCGTTGCAAGCCGCGCTGCAAGGCATGCCAGCGACTGGCTATCTGCTGTGGCTGGGCTGCCTGAGCGCGCTGGCGATTACCCTGGCCCCCTTTGCGATAGCCGCTGGCCTGAAAATCAGCGTCGGTGAATAAATTGAGGTTCCGGAATCGAGAATTCGATGCCGGTCAACACCCTGGATACACCTGATGAAAAGCAACGCCATGAAAAGCAGCATCGGTTGGGCCTGGTTGCACACACTCGGCTCACCGAAAGGGTTTTACCGCATCAGCGCACGCCTGCTGCCATGGCTGAGTGTGGCCGCTGCACTGCTGCTCGGCATCGGCATCATCTGGGGCCTGGCGTTTGCGCCGCCGGATTACCAGCAAGGCAACAGCTTCCGGATCATTTATATCCACGTACCTGCCGCCATGCTCGCTCAGTCCTGCTACGTCATGCTTGCCCTGTGCGGCGTGGTCGGGCTGGTCTGGAAAATCAAACTGGCCGATGTCGCGCTGCAATGCGCGGCACCCATTGGCGCATGGATGACCGCGCTGGCACTGGCGACCGGCGCCATCTGGGGCAAGCCGACCTGGGGTGCGTGGTGGGTCTGGGACGCGCGCCTGACCTCGATGCTGATTCTGCTGTTCCTGTATTTCGGGCTGATCGCGCTGGGCAATGCCATCAGTAACCGCGACAGCGCCGCCAAGGCCTGCGCGGTACTGGCCATCGTCGGCGTGGTGAACATTCCGATCATCAAGTATTCGGTCGAGTGGTGGAACACCCTGCATCAGGGGTCGACGTTCAGCCTCACGGAGAAACCCGCCATGCCGGCTGAAATGTGGCTGCCACTGCTGTTCACCACGCTGGGTTTCTACTGCTTGTTCGGCGTGCTTTTGATGATGCGCATGCGTCTTGAAGTGTTGCGTCGCGAAGCGCGCACCCAGTGGGTCAAGGCCGAGATTCTGCGCAGCCTGGGGCACACAGCAGCGCAGTCGGAGAACACGCTTTGAGTTTTGCATCGTTCAGCGATTTTCTTGCCATGGGCCGCCACGGGGTATTTGTCTGGTCGGCATACGGCCTGTGCCTTGTGGTGCTGCTGATCAACGTGGCGCTGCCGCTATGGGCGCGGCAGCGCTTTCTGAAACAGCAGGCGCGTCGCCTGAAGCGGGAGAATCGCCCGTGAACCCGCTACGCAAAAAACGCTTGTTGATCATTGTCGCGCTGCTGGCCGGCGTCGGTCTGGCCGTGAGCCTGGCTCTCAGCGCCTTGCAGGAAAACATCAACCTGTTCTACACCCCCAGCCAGATCGCCAATGGCGAGGCACCACTGGATACCCGCATTCGGGCCGGCGGCATGGTCGAAAAGGGCTCATTGCAGCGCTCGGCCGATTCGCTGGACGTGCGTTTTGTGGTCACCGATTTCAACAAGTCGGTAACCATCACCTATCGAGGCATTCTTCCCGATCTGTTTCGCGAAGGGCAGGGCATCGTGGCGCTGGGCAAACTCAATGCACAGGGCGTAGTGGTGGCCGACGAGGTACTGGCCAAGCATGACGAGAAGTACATGCCCCCCGAGGTCACCAAGGCCCTGCGTGACAGCGGTCAGGCGGTACCGGTGGCGTCTCCCACACCCGTCAAACAGGGTTGATCGATGATTCCCGAACTCGGCCATCTGGCCATGATTCTGGCACTCGGCTTTGCGCTGGTGCAGGCCATCATTCCGCTGATCGGCGCATGGCACGGTGACCGCTTGTGGATGAGCCTGGCCCGTCCGGCAGCCTGGGGCCAGTTCAGCTTTCTGATCTTCGCCTTCGGTTGCCTGACCTACGCGTTCATGACCGACGACTTTTCCGTTACCTATGTGGCGCAGAATTCCAACACGGCGCTGCCTTGGTACTACAAATTCAGTGCCGTGTGGGGCGCGCATGAAGGCTCGTTGCTGCTCTGGGCGCTGATTCTCGGCGGCTGGACCTTCGCTGTTTCGGTGTTTTCCCGGCAATTGCCTCAGGTGATGCTGGCGCGGGTCCTTGCCGTGATGGGCATGATCAGTCTGGGCTTCCTGTTGTTTCTGATCCTCACCTCCAACCCATTCGCCCGCCTTTTGCCGCAAATGCCTGCCAACGGACGCGATCTCAACCCCCTGTTGCAGGATATCGGCCTGATCGTACATCCGCCGATGCTCTACATGGGTTATGTCGGTTTTTCCGTGGCCTTTGCCTTCGCCATCGCCGCCTTGCTTGGCGGCCGACTTGACGCCGCCTGGGCGCGCTGGTCGCGGCCGTGGACGCTGGTGGCCTGGGCCTTTCTCGGCATCGGCATCAGCCTGGGCTCGTGGTGGGCGTATTACGAGCTGGGCTGGGGCGGCTGGTGGTTCTGGGACCCGGTGGAAAACGCCTCGTTCATGCCCTGGCTGGTGGGCACTGCGCTGATTCACTCGCTGGCGGTCACGGAAAAACGTGGCGTGTTCAAGAGCTGGACGGTATTGCTGGCCATTGCTGCGTTTTCACTGAGCCTGCTGGGCACGTTCCTGGTCCGTTCCGGGGTGCTGACCTCCGTGCACGCCTTTGCCTCGGACCCGGCGCGCGGCGTGTTCATTCTGATGTTCCTGCTGGTCGTGGTGGGCGGCTCACTGACGTTGTTCGCGGTTCGTGCGCCGGTGGTCAAAAGCCATGTCGGCTTCGGCCTGTGGTCGCGTGAAACCCTGTTGCTGGGCAATAACCTGTTGCTGGTGACTGCTGCGTCGATGATCCTGCTGGGCACCCTTTATCCGCTGGTGATCGATGCCATGAGCGGAGCCAAGATGTCGGTCGGTCCGCCGTATTTCAATGCGCTGTTCGTACCGTTGATGGGGCTGTTGCTGGTGGTCATGGCGGTCGGCGTATTGGTGCGCTGGAAGGACACACCGCTGAAATGGCTGCTGGGCATGTTGGCACCGGTACTGGTCGGCAGTGCCGTGCTGGCAGTGATCGCCGCTCTGCTCATGGGCGATTTCCAGTGGGCGGTGCTGGCCACCTTCATGCTCGCCGCCTGGGTGCTGCTGGCCGGGGTCCGCGACTTGCTCGACAAGACCCGTCACAAGGGCCTGCTTCGCGGCGCACGCGGCCTGACCCGCAGTTATTGGGGCATGCAGTTGGCGCACCTTGGTATCGTGGTGTGCGCGCTGGGCGTGGTGTTGTCCAGCCAGAACAGCGCTGAGCGCGATTTGCGCATGGCCCCTGGCGAGTCCACTGAACTGGGCGGTTACGTCTTTGTATTCGAGGGCGCGAAGCATTATGAAGGGCCGAACTTCACATCCGATCGCGGCACCGTTCGCGTCCTGCGCAACGGGGCGCAGATCACTGAACTGCACCCGGAAAAACGTCTTTACAGCGTGCAGCAGTCAATGATGACCGAAGCAGGCATTGATGCCGGTTTCAGCCGCGATCTTTACGTAGCATTGGGTGAACCGCTGGGTAATGGCGCATGGGCCGTACGGGTTCACGTCAAACCGTTTGTGCGCTGGATCTGGCTCGGCGGCCTGCTGACCGGTATGGGCGGTGTGCTGGCGGCGTTTGACCGTCGTTATCGCATGCGGGTCAAAAACAAGGTGCGCGAGGCATTGGGCATGTCGGGAGTTGCCCTGTGAAACGCTGGGTCATGCTCCTGCCACTGGCATTGTTTCTCGGCGTGGCGGCGTTCCTGTATCGCGGTTTGTATCTGGACCCCGCCGAGCTGCCGTCGGCGCTGATCGGCAAGCCGTTTCCGCAGTTTTCGCTGCCCGAAGTTCAAAGCAGCCGCGTATTGACCCGCGCTGACCTGCTGGGCAAACCCGCACTGGTCAACGTCTGGGGCACCTGGTGCGTGGCCTGTCGGGTGGAGCATCCTGTGCTGACCCGGCTGGCGCAGCAGGGCGTGCTGATCTACGGCGTGAATTACAAGGACGTCAACACCGACGCGCTGAAATGGCTCAAGGAATTTCACGATCCTTATCAGCTGAATATCCGCGACGAAGCCGGCTCGCTGGGGCTGAACCTGGGCGTGTACGGTGCGCCGGAGACCTTCCTGATCGACCGTCAGGGCATTATTCGTTACAAACATGTCGGGGTCATCGACGAGGCTGTGTGGCGAGAAAAGCTCGCTGCCCGTTACCAGCAACTGGTTGATGAGGCGCGGCCATGAAGCGCTGTCTGATGACTGTCCTGCTCAGCGTGCTGTGCTCCGGCATAGCCCACGCTGCCATCGATGCCTACACCTTTCGCGACGACGCCGAGCGTGCCCGCTACAGCGAACTGACCAAGGAACTGCGCTGCCCCAAATGCCAGAATCAGGACATCGCCGATTCCAATGCGCCGATTGCTGCCGACCTGCGCAAGGAAATCTACCGCATGCTGGGTGAAGGGCAGAGCAATCAGCAGATCATCGACTTCATGGTTGATCGCTACGGTGACTTCGTTCGTTACAAACCCAGCCTCAACGCCCGCACCTGGCTGCTCTGGTTCGGCCCGGCCGGTCTGCTGATCGGCGGTCTGGCGGTGATCGGTTTCATCGTCGGGCGGCGTCGCAAGGCGCACTCCGAACAGGCCGATGTGCTTTCCGAGGACGAGCGACAACGCCTCGCCGCATTGCTGGATGACCACCGCCCATGATCGATTTCTGGATAGCGACCGGGCTTCTCTCGCTCGTGGCGCTGAGTTTTCTGCTGATACCGGTGCTGCGCGGCCATCTTGCGCAACGTGAAGAAGACCGCACAGCCCTGAACGTGGCGTTGTATCAGGAACGGCTGGACGAGTTGCAGGTTCAGCAAGAGCAGGGCGTGTTGTCGGTGGCGCAACTGCAAGGCGCCCGTGCCGAAGCTGCGCGCGAGCTGCTCGCCGACACTGAAGGTGCAGAGCCTGCCCCTACGTCGCGTCTGGGCAAACCCGTTCTGCTACTGGCTGCGGTGCTTGTGCCGGTGTTGGGGCTGGCGGGTTATCTGCAACTGGGGGCCATTGACCGCGTTGCGCTGAGCCGCGAATTCGCCCGACCGCCAAGCTCGCTGGCCGACCTCACCCAGCGTCTGGAGCGCAGTGTGCAGGCTCAGCCGGATTCAGCCGAAAACCTGTATTTTCTGGCACGCAGCTACATGGCGCAAAATCGTCCCGGCGATGCAGCCCGGATGTTCGAGCGCTCGGTGGCACTGGCCGGAAGATCGCCAGAGCTGCTCGGGCAGTGGGCGCAGGCGTTGTATTTCGCCAGCGACAAACACTTCACCGCACAGGTGCAGGCGCTGACCGACGAAGCGCTGCAGGCCGACCCCAAAGAAGTCACCAGCCTCGGTCTGCTGGGGATCGCCGCGTTTGAGACCCAGCGTTATCAGGCAGCGGTGGATTACTGGACCCGCCTGCTGGCGGCGTTGCCCGCGCAGGACGCTTCGCGCTCGGCGCTGGAAGGCGGCATAGCCCGCGCCAGAGAAAATCTTGCCGGGCAGGCCGCGCCGGTCAAGGCCAAGGCGCTCAAGGTGCGTGTCACGCTGGCTGCCTCGCTCAAGGGTAACGTTCAGCCGGGTGACAGCGTGTTCATCTTCGCCCGAGCAATCAACGGCCCGGCCGCGCCACTGGCGGTCAAACGTATCACGGTGGCAGACCTGCCTGCCGAGGTCGAACTGAGTGATGCCGATGCAATGATGCCGCAACTGAACCTGTCGAACTTTGCGCAAGTCCAACTGGTTGCGCGAGTGTCTCGCGCAGGGCAGCCAACCACCGGTGAGTGGGTCGGCCGCAGTCAGCCGCTGGCCAGTGACATCGCGGCGCAGCAGGTATTGATCATCGACAGTCCGGATAACTAGAGAAATCGCTTATGTACCGTACCGCACGCATCACCTTGTTGGGGCTGGTCGTTGGCCTGAGTGCCTGTGCTGTCCAGCATCCGGCACCGCCTCACAGCCAGGATCCAATCCTTAACCTGCCAGGCGGCCAGCAACCCGGCGCACCTCGGCCAAGCACGGCGCCTGCCGAGCCTGCCAAAGCGCCAGCCGCAGCGCCGAAGACCTCGGCCAGTTTCGCCCCACCACCGGGCGGTGGCAGCCATTGGGACCCGCGCCTGGGCGTGTACGTTATGGACGATCAGCCCAACACCTTCTATCGCCAGCGTACTTACTATCAGTGGAACAACGGCTGGAGCTGGGCAACCAACCCCAATGGTCCGTGGCAGGCGACCGACGCCAGCGGCGTACCGGCCGGGCTGGGCAAGCAGTTCAGTAACTGATTCAAGCCTGCAAATGAAAACGGCGACCTGATGGGTCGCCGTTCTGCGTTGGGGGGCTTATTTGCCCGGATAGATCTGGTCGAACACACCACCGTCAATGAAGTGGGTCTTTTGCACCGTGCGCCAGTCACCAAAGGTTTTCTCGACCGACAGGAAGTCCACTTTCGGGAAACGGTCGGTGTATTTGGCCAAGACCTGCGGGTCGCGTGGGCGCAGGTAGTTTTTCGCCGCGATTTCCTGACCTTCCGGTGACCACAGGTATTTCAGATAGTCTTCAGCCAGGGCGCGGGACTGTTTTTTGTCCACGACCTTGTCGACCACACTCACTGGCGGCTCGGCCTCTGCCGACACGGACGGGTAGACCACTTCAAACTGGTCGCGACCGAATTCACGGGCGATCATTTCCGCTTCGTTTTCGAAAGTCACCAGCACGTCGCCGATCTGGTTGGTCATGAACGTCGTGGTCGCGCCTCGACCACCCGTGTCGAGCACGGGCACATGGCGGAACAGTTCACCGACGAATTTCTTCGCGGCCGCTTCATCGCCACCTTTTTTCAGGGTGTAGCCCCAGGCCGACAGGTAGGTATAACGGCCGTTGCCCGAGGTTTTCGGGTTAGGCACGATGACTTCCACGCCATCCTTGATCAGGTCCGGCCAGTCTTTGAGGGCTTTCGGGTTGCCCTTGCGCACGATAAATACAGTGGCCGACGTGAACGGCGCACTGTTGTTCGGCAGGCGGCTGACCCAGTCTTTCGGCACCAGCTCGCCATTGTCGGCCAGCGCGTTGATATCGGTGGCCATGTTCATGGTAATCACGTCAGCCGGCAGCCCGTCGATGACCGAGCGCGCCTGCTTGCTCGAACCGCCAAAGGACATCTGCACGGTCACGTCTTCATTTTTCTCGGCTTTCCAGTGCTTCTGGAAGGCGCTGTTGTAGTCCTTGTAGAAATCACGCATCACGTCGTAGGAGACGTTGAGCAGCGTCGGGGCTGCCTGGGCAGCGCTGGCAAAGGCCATGCCAGCGGCCAGTAGCGAGGCGGCGAAGAGTTTATTCACTGCAGGGTCCTTGAGATGAAGAGTCGTGTGATAAAGCCTGATGGCGTAATGCCGCGACACTATCAGTATCGCGCCTGCTGTTTAAAGACTGAAAAGGTCTTTGCTTATGCCTTGTGCTCTACTTTTGCAAACAATTGATTACCGCAGCGCGAACAGAACGCCGCGCCGTGCTCGTGGAAATTCTTCGAGCACACCGGGCAATCGTGTTTCAGCTGTTCGCCGCGCATGGCGTTGGCCAGTTCGGCGGTGAATATACCGGTGGGCACGGCGATGATCGAGTAGCCGATGATCATCACCAGCGACGAGAGCATCTGCCCGACCGGCGTTTTCGGCACAATATCGCCAAAGCCCACAGTGGTCAGGGTCACGATAGCCCAGTAAATACCTTTGGGGATGCTGGTGAAGCCGTGCTCCGGGCCTTCGATCACGTACATCAGCGTGCCGAATACCGTGACCAGAGTGGAAACGGTGACCAGAAACACGATGATCTTCTGCTTGCTGCCACGCAGCGCAGCCAGCAAATAGTTGGCCTGGCGCAGGTAAGTGCCGAGCTTGAGCACCCGGAAAATCCGCAGCATACGGATGATCCGCACAATCAGCAGGTACTGCGCGTCGCTGTAATAGATCGACAGAACCCCCGGCACGATGGCCAGCAGGTCGACCAGCCCGTAGAAACTGAACGCGTACTTCAGCGGTCGGGGCGAGCAGTACAGGCGCAGGATGTATTCGATCGCAAACAGCAGGGTAAAGCCCCATTCGATCCAGGCGAACAGCATTGCGTAATCGCGGTGAATGCTCTCGATGCTGTCAATGACCGTGACCAGCAGGCTGAGCAGAATCGCGACCAGCACAATCTTGTCAAAGGTTCTGCCGGCAGGCGTATTCGCCTCGAAAATAACGATATGCAACCGCTCGCGGCGGCGGAGAGAGGTGTCCATGGTGCTTCCCGAAGCAAAGATCGGCAGAGCCTAGGAGCATTGGGCAGGTGAGTGCAAGTGCGTTGGCACCACATTCAAAGATCGGACGCATAGCGTCCAGAACAGCGTTCCTACGCTGGAGCGTCAGGAACGATAACCTCAACTATCCTCATTGGCGAAAGCGCAAGGTTGCCGAGGGCAACTCGCCGTAGTACTTGCGATATTCCTGCGAGAACCGCCCCAGGTGTGCAAATCCCCATTTCATTGCGATATCGGTCACCGAATCGGTACCGGGGTTGCGCAATTCCAGGTGTACGCGCTCCATGCGTACATTGCGCAGGAACGCCATCGGGCTGATGTTGCGAAACTCCCGGAACCCGGAAAATAGCGTACGCACGCTGACCCCCGCATGCTCGGCCAGTTGTTCGATGGACAGCGGCTCATGAGCGTGGGCGAGGATGAACTCTTCGGTGCGTTTGACAAAGTACGGCGAAACCCGGCGGGCCGGTTCCGGCGCGCTCAACGGGTTTTGCAGGGTGTTCGGCTGCCCGTATATAAGGGCATTGATCAACGTCGCTTCAAACTGCTTGAGCACCAGCGGGTTGTGGATGGGGTGCCCGTCGAAGGCCAGTGCATCAGCCAGTGCACCGAGCAACTGCAGAAAGTAGCTCGCGTTCGGATGGGTCAGCAGCAGTTCGGGCTTGAAGCGCAGCGGGGTTTTCAAACCGTGGCCCAGATGCTGGGCACAATGTTTTTCGACCTCTTGCCGATCCAGACGCAAGGCCAGTTGTGGAGCATCGGCGGCCCAGCGCATCGAAACCGGTGTGTCGGGCGAGATGATTGAGGCGCATTGTGCCGAGGACGTAAAACGCACGCCGTCACAGTGGATCTCGGCACTGCCGCGCGTTGGAATCTGAATTAGAAAGAAATTTTCCAGTCGGCCCGGATCGATGCTCACCGGCACCCCGTACTCCAGTCGGCTCAACGACAGCTTGCCCAGGTGCACATGGTGCATGGAAGCACTGACTTCCTGCGTGGATGTCGCCACCTTCAGATCATGAGGTTGGAATACCTTTCCTACCTGTTCACGAATGCGTTCTCGGTCATGCAGCAAAAAGAGACGGTTCTGCGCCGTAAACAGCGGCGTGTTTTCAAAAAGGGCCCCACCCAATTCCGAATTCATGGCAACTCTCACTCGTGCACGGTTTCAAGGCAGCTTGAGTCTTTATGTCACCCGCCATTTTCACACTGCGGATAACGCTCGCAGTTTCTGGATACTGCGGCCGCTCTGCTGTTTCTTTTTGGCCACTTTTTTGTGGTCCTGACGAGTACTTAGCAAACGCCACGCCAGTTCTACGCATGCGGATTTATTGCGTATCGAAAGAAAAAAAGCGTTGTGCAACTTTTTGCGCCGTCCGGACAGGGCCCGCAGCCAGCGGATAGTGGATCCCGTTCAAGGCTCGCAAGATTGGCTCCAACTTCACACGATGTTGGAGACTCGCAAATGAACGGTCGCTATGTCAGCGTCAATGCGCACGATGGAAGACAGTTCCAGGCCTACCTGGCCACTGCAATCGGCGGCAGCGGCCCCGGAGTGGTGCTGTGCCAGGAAATATTCGGGGTCAATCAGGCAATGCGCGACGTTGCCGACTTCCTCGCCGAGGAAGGCTACAGCGTACTGGTGCCCGATCTGTACTGGCGGCAGAAGCCTGGCGTCGAGCTGGGTTACAGCGAAGAGGATTTTCAGCAGGCATTCGGTTTTTATCAGGCGTTTGACGAGCGTGCCGGTGTCGATGACATTCGCGCCAGCCTGCACGCCCTGCGCCAACTGCCGGAATGCACCGGCAGTGCTCAAGGAGTGGTGGGTTATTGCCTGGGCGGCAAGCTGGCTTATCTGGCCGCCTGCCGCTTGCCCGAGGTGGCGTGTGCGGTTGGCTATTACGGGGTTGGCATAGAGAAGGCGCTGGCCGAGCTGGAGGGGCTGCAAGGTCGCCGTCTGGTGTTGCACGCTGCCGAGCTGGATCAATTCTGCCTCACAGAGGCCCGTGCCGAGATATTTTCCGCCGCACAGAACACGCCGGGCGTGGAAACCTACCTGTATCCCGGCGTCGACCACGCCTTCGCCCGTCCCAACGGCCACCATTTCAACAAGCCCGCCGCGCTGATGGCACATGAACGCACTGTGGCAGCACTGCGCCGCACGCTGGGCCCCGAGTACGACCTGTCAGCGCTCTGGGAAGAGCACATTCGTCATGAGTTCGAGACCCGTGACGTGCCCGCAACAATGGCCACTATGGTTGCCGAACCGTACGTCAATCACATTCCGACCATGACCGGCGGTGTCGGCCATGCGCAATTGAGCCGCTTCTATCAGCACCATTTTGTGCACGGCAACCCGCAGGACATGGCGCTGACGCCTATTTCCCGAACGGTGGGCGCTACCCAGATCGTCGACGAATTCATCATGACCTTTACCCACGACAGCGAGATCGACTGGATGCTGCCGGGCGTCGCGCCCACGGGGCGCAAGGTGCAGATACCGATGCTTGGCGTTGTGAAGTTTCGAGGCCCCAGGCTCTGTCACGAGCATATCTATTGGGACCAGGCCAGCGTGCTGGTGCAAGTCGGTCTTCTTGACCCGTCCGGGCTGCCCGTCGCCGGGGTCGAAACCGCCCGCAAGCTGCTTGATGAGAGTCTGCCTTCCAACAGCCTGATGCCCAATTGGGCGAACAGTGCCGACCAAAGCGCCTGAGGATTACCCATGTCTACATTTCTGAACCCCGATGCCTTGCACGGCAAGGTCGCGTTGATCAGCGGCGGCGCAACACTGATCGGCATAGCCGTGGCCCGCGGACTGATCGAAGCGGGCGCGCGAGTGGCGCTGTTCGACATTGACGCCGAAGCCGGTCAGCGCGCTGCCGAACAGTTGGGCAAGCAGGCGCGATTTTTCCCCGTTGATATCACCAGGGATGAAGAGATCAGCGAAGCCCTGACCGGGGTGCGCCAGGTTTTGGGCCCGGTAAACCTGCTGATCAACCTGGCCTGTACCTATAAGGATGACGGCTTTGCTTCCAGCCGCGAAGACTGGTTGCAAGCGTTGAACGTCAATCTGGTTTCGGCCATCGCTCTGGCTCAGGCCGTACACGACGATCTCAAGGCCAGTGGCGGTGCGATTGTCAATTTCTCTTCCATTTCTGCGGGCTGCGCGCAGACCGGTCGCTGGCTGTATCCGGTTTCCAAGGCGGCGATCAGGCAACTGACGCGGAGCATGGCCATGGACCTTGCCCCCGACGGCATTCGTGTCAATTCGGTATCACCGGGCTGGACCTGGTCGCGGGTGATCGCCGAGGTCAGTGGTGGCGATCGCGCCAAAGCCGATCAGGTGGCGGCTTCGTATCACCTGCTGGGCAGGCTCGGCGAGCCCGCTGAAGTGGCCAACGTCGTGACCTTCCTGTGCTCGTCAGCAGCCAGCTTTGTCACCGGTGCCGACTATGCCGTGGACGGCGGCTATTCGGCGATGGGGCCCGAGCAGAACTTGCCTGCCATCCCGCGCCTGGCGCAGTGATGGCTTCGGCGGACATGCAGCCTTTTCATAACGCTTGACCCCGGTGCAACACGCCTACCCACTCACAACAACAGGAATGCCATCATGCGTCGTATTGCAATCGTCGGAGCCGGCCAGGCCGGTCTGCAACTCGCTCTCGGGCTACTTGCCGAGGGCTATCACGTCACCCTGACCACCAACCGCACGGGCGAGCAGATTCGCAACGGCAAGGTCATGTCCAGCCAGTGTATGTTCAACACCTCGCTGCAGACCGAACGTGATCTGGGGCTCAACTTCTGGGAGCAGCAATGCCCGGCAGTCGAGGGTATCGGCCTGACCGTGCCGCACCCGGAGTTGCCCGGCGAGCAACTGTTCAGTTGGGCCGCGCGGCTGGATCGCTACGCTCAGTCAGTGGATCAGCGGGTGAAAATGCCGGTATGGATGGACGAGTTTGTCAAACGTGGCGGCGAGCTGGTCATTGCCGATGTGGGCATCGACGAGCTGGAAACCTTGTCGCTGAACCATGATCTGGTGCTGCTGGCCGCTGGCAAGGGCGAAGTGGTCAACCAGTTCGCCAAAGACCCGCAACGCACGCAGTTCAGTCAGCCGCAGCGGGCGCTGGCGCTGACCTACGTTAAGGGCATGACGCCGGTTTCGCCGTTTTCCAGGGTGGCGTTCAATCTGATTCCCGGAGTCGGCGAATACTTTGTGTTTCCGGCGCTGACCACCAGCGGCCCTTGCGAAATCATGGTGTTCGAAGGTATCCCCGGCGGCCCTCTGGATTGCTGGCAGGACATCAAGACACCTGAAGCCCACTTGCAGAAAAGCCTGGAAATCGTTCGTCAGTACCTGCCCTGGGAAGCCGAGCGTTGCCACAACCTGACCCTCACCGACGATCAGGGTTTCCTGTCCGGGCGCTTCACGCCGATGGTCCGCCGCCCAGTACTGACCTTGCCGTCCGGACGTCAGGTGCTGGGTATGGCCGACGCGCTGGTGGTCAACGATCCAATCACCGGACAAGGCTCCAACAACGCCGCCAAGTGCAGCAAGGTCTATCTGCAATCGGTGCTCGATCGTGGCGATCAAGCGTTCGATCAGGCGTGGATGGAGCAGACCTTCGAGCAGTACTGGAGCTACGCCCGGCATGTGGTGGAGTGGACCAACAGCATGCTCACGCCGCCGCCCCGGCATTTGCTCGAACTGCTCGGCGCGGCCAGCCAGTCACTGCCGCTGGCTTCTGCCATCACCAACGCGTTCGACGACCCGCGCCAGTTTGCCCCGTGGTGGTTCGACGCCGAGCAATGCCAGGCCTTTATCCAGAAGAACAACAAACAAGCGGCATAAGACTGCTGCCAGAGGGAGCCCCTATGAGCACTGATATCGAAACCACCCAGCCACTGTGCGACGCAAAAGACTCTGACCCTCGCGACTTGCGCGGTCTGTTGGGCCAGTTCGCCACTGGCGTCACGGTCATAACGACCTGCACTGCCGACGGACGCAAGGTGGGCATGACCGCCAACTCGTTTTCATCGGTTTCGCTGGAGCCCGCGCTGGTGCTCTGGAGCCTGGCGCGCAGCGCACCGAGCCTGAACGATTTCTGCGAGGCCAGCCACTTTGCGATCAACGTGCTCGGTGCCGAGCAGCATGGCTTGTCGCGACACTTTTCCCGACCCTCCAGCGACAAGTTCGCCGGCGTGGCGCATGCGGCCGGCACAGCTGGCGTACCGCTGCTCGATGACGTGGTCGCCACGCTGGTGTGCCGTAACGTGCGTCAGTACGAGGGCGGTGACCACCTGATCTTCATCGGCGAAATCGAGCATTACCGATACAGCGGCGCAGAACCGTTGGTCTTTCACGCAGGCCAGTACCGGATTGCCGCCGCGCACCCCGGACTGGCCCAGTAAGCCTGCCGCACGACATGCAGAAAAACGGGGAGATAAACGCATGAAAACGCAACTGATGTGTGTTTGCGGGGCGGGTTTGTTGATCGCACAAGGGGCCGGTGCCTACGACTTGCCGGTGGTCAATCTGGGCCTGACCAGCTTTCTGGACGGCGGTTTGCCCGCAGGTCCCGGGTGGTACTTGCAAGAGTATTTCCAGAATTACAGCGCTGATCGCCTGCGCGACAAGGACGGCAAGGCCCTGGGTTTGCCGAAGCAGGATCTGGATTATCAGGTCGCGGTGACCCAGCTCAGCTACCTGTCTAACGTGCGTCTGGGCAACGCCAGCCTGGGGCTGAACGCAGTATTGCCTGTGGTGACGCGCATGAAGGTCGACGACGGGCTGAACAACGCCGCGTTGCGCGGCCAGACCGGTATGGGCGATCTGTTGATCGGGCCGTTCATTCAGTTCGACCCGGTGATGGGGCCGGACGGACCGCGCTTTGTGCAGCGCATTGAGTTGCAGGTCAACCTGCCTACTGGCGAGTACGACGACAAACACGCGATCAACCCTGGCAACAACGCCTGGTCGTTCAATCCGTATTGGGCTGCGACTTACTGGTTCACGCCGAAGTGGACGGCGTCGGTTCGCGCGCACTACTTGTACAACGGCAAGAATGACGACCCGGCACAGTCGTTCGGCAATGTCAGCGATATTCAGGCAGGGCAGGCGTTGCACGCCAACTTCGCGACTGAGTATGCGGTCACCGATCAGCTTCGGCTGGGGATTAACGGTTACTGGCTCAAGCAGATCACCGACACCCAGGTCGACGGTCACGACGTTTCCGGGCGCAGGGAAAAAGTCTGGGCAATCGGGCCAGGTGCTATGTACAGCTTCTCGCAAAACGACCATGTGTTCGTCAATGCCTACTTCGAACAGGATGTCGAAAATCGTCCTGACGGCAGCCGCGTACAGATGCGCTACGTTCATCATTTTTAAATCACCGCAGGCGCTGCTCCACAGCTGACTCGGGTTTTGCCTGTCGATGCGACAGGCTTTTTTTCTGTGTGCGAGTTTCAATATGACCATTCCTTCTAATAGCTCTGCACCCAGCAGGCCTGCACTGATTTGCCGGACCAACCTCAAAGGTCAGATCAGACACTGCTCCGATGGATTTGCCCGCGAACATGGTTACGCTCGCGATGAGTTGCTGGAGACCTCGATGACGCTGCTTCGTCACGAGTTGATGCCCGCCGCTGTCTTTGCAAGCCTGTGGTCGACGCTGGGCCAAGGCACGCCGTGGATGGGCATCGTCTGCAACCGTCACAGGGACGGCAGCCAGCGTTGGCACAATGTGTACATCAAACCGGTATACGGCAGCGAAGGCGTGCAGGGCTACGGTGCGATCTATCTGCCGTTGAGCAGTGAGCAACAACACCGTGCTCAGGTGTTTTTTGCCCGCTGGCAGCGTCGTGGCTCGCCGGTCTCGGTGGTTGCGGCAATGACTCGCTGGTTGTCGTGGAGCTGGCCGGCTCTGCTGGTCGGTTCCGGTATCGCTCTGGCCTGCGCGGCGCTGGAGTCGGCCTGGCTGCAAGGTGCCAGCGCATTGCTGGGTGTCCTTGTGCTCACGGGCTGGCAGAGCTGGCGTCAAAACCGGCAAGTGCGAGCGGTATTGGCGTCACACCCCAAAGCGTTTTCCGCCCCTGCGCTGGCCGGGTTGTACGCTGACCTGAGCGCTACGCCAGCGTTGGTCAACATGGCTTTGATCGCCGGGGAGGCGCGTCTGCAAACTGCCCTCAGCCGGATTGGCATGAGTGGCCGACTGATTGACGAGCACATGGGCGCGCTGCATGAATTGATCGGCCACGAGGCCCGGCGACTCGAAGAGCAGCGCAGTGAATCCGATCAGTCGGTGGTGGCGTTGAGCGAGATGACTGCGACCATCCAGGAAGTCTCTCGCAACCTGCAACACAGTGCCGAAGCCACTGGCCAGGCGGTGGAACAATCCAGTCAAGGGCAAGCCTTGGCTGAACAGAGCTTGTCGGCCATGCAGCGGCTGAATGCCTCGGTCGCCGAAATTTCCGCTGCGGCCGGCCAGCTTTCGACGGCAACTGAATCCATCGGCAGCATCACTGACATCATCAGCAACATTGCCGGACAGACCAACCTGCTGGCGCTCAATGCCGCCATCGAAGCCGCGCGTGCCGGTGATGCCGGGCGAGGTTTCAGCGTGGTGGCCGATGAGGTTCGGCAACTGGCGACCCGCACCCAGGAAGCCACGCTGAATATTCAGCCGCTGCTGCAGCGCTTTCGCCAGACCACCGAACAGACCGTGCAGCTTACCCATGAGGGGCAGACGCTCTCCCGGCAAGGCATGGCAGCGGTCACGTCGGTGCGTGAAAGTTTCTCTCAGGTCAACGAAGCGCTGGACCGGATTTCCTCCATGAGCGTGCAGATCGCCAGCGCCATGGAGCAACAGGGGCAGGTCGCTGAAGACCTGAACCAGCAAGCCATGCGGATCGCCGACGCCTCGCGACAAAGCGCGGCCAAGGCACTGGATGGCAGACGCATCAGTGAGGAAATTGGCCATCAGGTGGAGGGTTTGAGGAGCCTCGCCGAGCGGTTTGATCGTTAGCGGTTGCTGTTGGGGGCTTGAGTCGGGCCTGAATCTTTCTGATATCGCAGAACTGTATGATGCGTCGCGTCACATATTGGAGCCTCACGCCTGCTCCGGGCAGTACGAGATGCAGGCTTGAGATTCGGTTACGGCTACTGTCTCGCCAGGCTGAAGACTTTTGACGCAGAGCGTCACGAACTGCCTGCCAACGCGTAGCATTGGCACGATAGTTATAAATCTCGTGGGAGCCTGCGGCCCATCAAAGCAGATTTGTGTATGAAAACGAGCGCTGCATAGGAACGATTAGTGTCGGCTGCCACGTTCCAGCGTCTGCGAGGGCAGCTCGCCGAACAGGCGCTGGTAGTCCTGTGCAAAGCGCCCCAGATGATTGAAGCCCCATTGCGAGGCGATGGCCGCGATGTTGTAGCCACTGTGCCCCTGCAACAGGCTGCGCCGCGCAGACTGGAGTCGAAAACGCTTGAGGTAGGCCACAGGCGAAACGCCGAAGTGTGCCTTGAAACTGTCGTGCAGTTTCTGCGGGCCTATACCGGCCGCGCGTTCGATATCGATCAGGTGGATATCATCGCCGCAATGGTCTTCGATGAACTGTTGCGCCCGTTTCAGAAAGGCCGGACAGCGGCTCTGGACCTTTTCGTTCAGGGCCGCCGAATAGTTGTTCGGCTGCGAGAGAATCAAGCCTTTGATCAGGCTGCGCTCCAGGTCCCGCGCCATCGGCAGGTGCTCGAAATAGTCGCTGTCGCCGTCCATTTCATCGACCAGATACCGCACCATGCGCCACCACGATGCCGTGGCACCCAGTTCGGCATTGATACACGGCTCGAACACCAGCGGCGCCTGGGCCGGACGCTCCAGCAACTCGTCCAGCACGCGCTGCATTGAGCAGCAGTCAATCGCCACCTGCAACTTGCGGCAGTTGCCGGTGATGCTCAGTCGCTGCGAGTCGAACGGCGAAATAATCAGCCCGGTTCCGGCATTGGAACGCAACAGTCCCTTGCCGCAGTCAAGCTCCTGCTCGCCGTCCAGCGGCAGGCTGATGCTGTAGCTCTTCAACGAACTGCCGGGCTCGACGCCGATCACCACATCGGTGCCGTACTGGATACGCCCCAGCACCGTAGACATTGCGCTGAGCACGTTCGCCGAATGTTCGAATTCCAGGCAATGCGGAGCGCTCGCCTGAAGGCTGTGCGGGCCGCAGATGGTCGACATCCAGGCGCGCGCGCCGTCCAGATCATGGTGCGCGGCATGAAGGCCGTGGGCGCGCGAGTCGTTGGGCAAAACAGCTTCACTCTTCATATCGATGCCCTGCCGGTAAGTCCGGTCTGGTTCTGATCAGGTTCTGCTCACGTTACTGCGGCAGGTATGCCGCCTCTATCCACTTACTGCAAATAACCGCAAAACGGATATGTTCTGCCGGGAAAACGGATAGAAGGTCATTGCTGCGGGGCGTTCAATCAGTTCAAGGCTGATGACTCTAAAAAGGAGCCCCCTGATGAGCAGCGCAAAAACCGTAAGCCAATGGCAGCACTTCGTTGAAGGTTGCCTGGATTTTCGTCCAGTCGAAGGTGTGTACCGCATTGCCCGGGAGATGTTCACCGAGCCCGAGCTGTTCGATCTGGAGATGGAACTGATCTTCGAAAAGAACTGGATCTACGCCTGTCACGACAGTGAAATTGCCAATAATCACGACTTCATGACAATGCGCGCCGGTCGCCAGCCGATGATCATCACCCGTGACGGCAACGGCCAGCTCAATGCATTGATCAACGCCTGTCAGCATCGCGGCACCACCCTGACCAGGGTCGGCAAAGGTAACCAGTCGACGTTTACCTGCCCGTTCCATGCCTGGTGTTACAAGAGCGATGGCCGCCTGGTCAAGGTCAAGGCACCCGGCGAGTATCCGGAAGGCTTCGACAAGGCCACGCGTGGTCTGCGCAAGGCGCGCATCGAGAGCTACAAGGGGTTTGTTTTCATCAGCCTCGATGTGCATGGCAGCGACAGCCTTGCCGACTACCTGGGCGATGCCAAGGTATTTTTCGACATGATGGTCGCGCAGTCGGCTACCGGTGAACTGGAAGTGCTGCCGGGCAAGTCGGCCTACACCTACGACGGCAACTGGAAACTGCAGAACGAAAACGGTCTGGACGGTTATCACGTCAGTACCGTGCACTATAACTACGTCGCCACGGTGCAGCACCGCCAGCAGGTCAACGCCGAAAAGGGCGCAGCGGCGGGCAGTACGCTGGACTACAGCAAGCTGGGGGCCGGTGATGCAGACACCGACGACGGCTGGTTCTCGTTTCACAACGGTCACAGCCTGCTATTCAGCGACATGCCCAACCCGAGCGTGCGCCCCGGTTACGCGACCATCATGCCGCGCCTGGTGAAGGAATACGGGCAGAGCAAGGCTGAATGGATGATGCACCGGCTGCGCAACCTGAACATCTACCCGAGCATGTTCTTCCTCGACCAGATCAGCTCGCAACTGCGCATTATCCGCCCGCTGGCCTGGAACAAGACTGAAATCAACAGTTTCTGCCTGGGCGTCAAGGGTGAGTCCGACGCCGACCGCGAAAACCGCATCCGCCAGTTCGAAGACTTTTTCAATGTGTCCGGGCTGGGCACGCCGGATGACCTGGTGGAGTTTCGCGAGGCCCAGCGTGGCTTTCAGGCGCGCCTGGAACGCTGGAGCGACATCTCGCGCGGGTACGAAAAATGGGTCGCGGGGGCAACACCCAACAGCGAGGCCATCGGCATCTCGCCGGTACTCACCGGCACCGAGTTCACCCACGAAGGGCTGTACGTCAATCAGCATGGTAACTGGCAGCGCTTCCTGCTCGAAGGGTTGGCACGCAAGGCCGCTGAAGAACACTCCCTGAAACTGCGTGAGGTCTGAACATGAGCGCCCAATTGCAGTACCGCATCGAGCAGTTCCTGTACCACATGGCCGAAGTCTGCGATGCCCAGGATTGGGATCGCTACCTGGACCTGTTCAGTGAGGACAGCGAGTTCCACCTGCCGCAATGGGATTCGGAACATGTCTACACCACCGATCCCAGAAAAGGCATGTCGCTGATCTATTACCCCAACCGCGGTGGCCTGGAAGATCGTGTCTACCGCCTGCGTACCGGCAAAGCGGCGTCAACCATCCCGATGCCGCGCACGCTGCACCTGATCAGCAATGTGCGCATCGCACCTGCGGATGGGGATGTAAATGGGCAGGCGGGCGAACTGGACGTGCAGGTCAACTGGCACACCCTGTATTACCGCCTGCAAGTTGCGGAGCAGTTCTTCGGACGCGCCAGCTATCGCCTGCGTCCTGATGGCGACAGCTGGAAAATCGCCCGCAAACACGTGGTGCTGCTCAACGACACCATCAACTCGGTGCTCGATTTCTATCACCTCTGAGGTAGCGGGGCGGACATGACTTATAAGGTCGCTTTCAGTTTTGCTGATGGCAAGACGCTGTTCTGCAACGTGCAGAACAATGAACTGTTGCTGGATGCTGCGTTACGCAGCGGGATCACGTTGCCGATGGATTGCCGCGAAGGCGTGTGCGCCACCTGTCAGGGGCGTTGCGAGTCGGGGCAGTACACCCAGGATTACGTGGACGATGAGGCGCTTTCGGCCAGCGACCTGGCGCAACGCAAGGTGCTGAGCTGCCAGACCCGGGTGAAGTCCGATGCGGCGTTCTACTTCGATTTCGCCTCCAGCCTGTGTGACAACACCGGCCCGAGCGCCCTTCAAGGCAAGGTCAGCCAGGTCGAACAGGTTTCGCAGGGCACCGCCATTGTTCAGGTGACGCTGGATGAGCAGGCCAGTGGACTGGATTATCTGCCCGGCCAATACGCCCGGTTACAAATTCCCGGCACTGATCTGCGTCGCTCTTACTCGTTTGCCAATGCTCCCGGCAGTAACACGCTGGAGTTCCTGATTCGCCTGTTACCTGACGGGGCGATGAGCAACTACGTGCGTGACCGCTGCCAGGTGGGCGACGTGATTCAGTTCGAAGCACCGCTGGGCACGTTCTACCTGCGCCATGTCGATCGGCCGCTGACGCTTGTCGCCGGAGGTACGGGGCTGTCCGCCTTCCTCGGCATGCTTGATCAGATCGCCGCCAAAGGAGGCTGCGGGCAGCCCGTGCACCTTTATTACGGCGTGCGTACGGCGCAGGACCTTTGCCAGCTTGCGCGAATTGAAGCCTACAGCCAGCAGATTCCCGGGTTCAGGTTTGTCCCGGTGGTCAGCGAAGAGCAGGCCGACTGGAGCGGAAGGCGCGGCTACATCGTCGATCACCTGGACGCCGCTGCATTGGCCGCAGTGCCCACAGACATTTACGTGTGCGGGCCGCCACCGATGGTCGAGTCCATCAAGGACTGGCTGCACGGGCATTCGCTGGACGCCTCGCGTTTGTACTTCGAGAAATTCGCCGACAGCAGCGTTTGACCGGCCGCCTGACGCCAGTCGCTGCTCCAGAACAATTACCCAGCAGACGGAACCCCCATGAGTGCCATCACGATCGAACGTTTCGAGACCCTGATCGTCGACCTGCCGACGATTCGTCCGCACAAACTGGCCATGCATACCCTGCACGGTCAGACACTGGTCATCCTGCGCATTCGGTGCAGTGACGGCATTACCGGTATCGGCGAGGCCACCACCATCGGCGGCCTGGCTTATGCCGGAGAGAGCCCGGAAAGCATCAAGGTGAACCTCGACAAATGGTTCGCTCCACTGCTGACCGGGCAGGACGCGACCAACCTCAACGCCGCGATGCAACGCGTTGACCGTGCCATTCGCGGCAATACGTTCGCGCGTTCTGCGGTTGAAACGGCGCTGCTTGATGCTCAGGGCAAGCGCCTGGGTTTGCCCGTCGCCGAATTGCTTGGCGGACGCGTACGCGACGGTGTGGAAGTGGCCTGGACACTGGCCAGCGGCGACACCGGCAGGGACATCGAAGAAGCCGAGCGCATGCTGGAGATGCGCCGTCACCGGCATTTCAAACTGAAGATAGGTGCCGGTGAGCCCGTCCGTGATATCGCCCATGTTGCGGCGATCAAGCGGGCATTGGGTGATCGAGCCAGCGTGCGCGTCGACATCAATCAGGCGTGGAGCGAGGCGGTGGCCATACGTGGCTGCCAGCTGCTTGCAGAGGCTGGCGTCGAGTTGGTCGAGCAGCCGCTTTCGCGCCACGACCGTGCCGCCATGGTTCGTCTGAATGCTCGCAGCCCGATTCCATTGATGGCCGATGAAGCCATTGAATCGGTGCAAGACAGCTTTGCGTTGGCGCAGTCGGGTGCAGCGTCGATTTTCGCTCTGAAAATCGCCAAAGTCGGCGGCCCGCGTGCCGTGTTGCGCACCGCTGCGATTGCCGAAGCCGCCGGTATCGGGCTGTACGGCGGCACCATGCTGGAGGGCAGCGTCGGCACGCTGGCTGCAGCTCACGCCTTCGCCACGCTCGACCGGCTGGAGTGGCACACCGAACTGTTCGGGCCACTGCTGCTGACCGAAGACATTCTGGTCAAGCCACCGGTCTATCGCGATTTTCAACTGATCATCCCCGACACCCCAGGGCTTGGGCTGGAGCTGGATGCTGAGCGTCTTTCGCACTTTGCCCGCAGTTGATCTGCCGGAGCACAAGACTAGCCACGAGGATATCCACAACATGCTTTTCCACGTCCGCATGACCGTCAAACTTCCGATCGATATGCCGGTCGACAAGGCCGCTCGACTCAAGGCTGATGAAAAAGCCCTGGCCCAGCGTCTGCAGGAAGAGGGCACCTGGCGCCATCTGTGGCGCATCGCCGGGCTGTACGCCAACGTCAGTATTTTTGATGTGGCAGACGCCCAGGCACTGCACGACACATTGCTGCAACTGCCGCTTTATCCCTACATGGAAATCGAGGTTACGGCCCTGTGCAGGCACCCGTCTTCCATCCATCAAGACGACCGCTGAGTTAGTGCCTTTTCAGCCCGACACCCACAAAACAACAATGAACACCGATGAGGACAAGACTATGAGCGTACGCATTTCCCAGACTGATGATGTACAACAGTTCTTTAATGAGGCTTGCGGCCTTGACCAGCCAGGCGGCAGCCCACGGATGAAAAGCGTTGTGCATCGGGTGCTGACCGACACGATAAAAATCATCGAAGACCTGCGTATTACGCCGGAAGAGTTCTGGAAAGCCGTCAATTACCTCAACGTGCTTGGCAGCCGTCAGGAAGCCGGTTTGCTGGTGGCGGGGCTGGGGCTCGAGCATTACCTGGATTTGCTGATGGACGCTGAGGACGAACAGGCCGGGCAGACTGGCGGCACCCCGCGGACCATTGAAGGGCCGCTGTATGTCGCGGGTGCTCCGCTGTCCGATCACTATGCCCGCCTGGACGATGGTCAGGATCCTGCAAACGTAATGTTCATGACCGGCCAGGTTCGCGGCACCGACGGAGCGCCGCTGGCCAATGCCATCGTCGATGTGTGGCACGCCAATACCAGGGGCACCTACTCGTATTTCGACCCGTCACAATCGGCTTTCAACCTGCGTCGCCGGATCCGCACCGATACACAAGGGCGCTACCGCTTCCAGAGCATCGTGCCATCAGGCTACGGCTGCCCGCCGGATGGGCCGACTCAGCAATTGCTCGACCAGTTGGGTCGCCATGGTCAACGTCCGGCACACATTCATTTCTTCATTTCAGCGCCTGGCCATCGTCACCTCACCACGCAGATCAATCTGGCGGGCGACAGGTACCTGCACGATGATTTTGCCTACGCCACGCGGGATGAACTGATCGCCGAAATTCGCTTCACCGAAGACGCCAACGGCCGCCACGCAGACATAGACTTCGACTTTGTGCTCCAGCCTGCAACGACTGTCGAGGACGAACGCCGCCAGGAACGCCTGCGGGCACTGGAAGTCTGAGTCGAGCGTATTCTCCGAAGATGTAACGCTCCGACCACTCAAGATCGGACGCAGAGCGTCCAGAGCGGCATTCCCACGCGGAGCGTGAGGAACCATACCCTGACTATCGTGCGTCGCTCTGCGTCGCATACCGTTCTGGACGCTCCGCGTCCTCTTGTGGCGTAGAGCGTCCAGTGCTGGAATCATCAGGGCTACGTATAACAAGCCAGGTGGTGAGCGTCGGCAATGGCTGACGCGGGAGGATGCATGCAGTATTCGGGTGAGGGCTTTTCGATCAGGGTATTGGCGTTTGATGATTGCGAGTTGATCAACTGGTATGAAAAGGCCAATCGCAAGCATCTGCAGCCTTGGGAACCGTTGAGGGACGATGACTATTTCATCCTCGAAAACGCCAGATCAAGGGTTCAGCAGCAGTGGGAAAGCATGCAGGCCGGCAGCGCGATTTTCTTCCTCGTCACCGAGCCAGACGGCGGCGAATTGCTGGGGCGGTGCAGTTACACGAATATCGTGAGGGGCGTTTTTCAGGCCTGCAGTCTCGGCTTCTCGCTGGCAGAGACTGCTCAGGGGCGTGGCTTGATGAAAAGGGCGCTTGAGGTGACCAATCGCTATTGTTTCGAACAGATGGGGCTGCATCGAATCATGGCCAGCCACATGCCAGCCAATGTACGCAGCGAGCGACTTCTGCAATCACTCAGCTTCGAAAAGGAAGGGTACGCGCGCGCCTACCTGAAAATTGCTGGCGTCTGGGAAGACCATGTCCTGAGGGCACTGATCAATCCGAACGAGGCCTGATGGCGAGGCGAACGCCTTTCCTACTTCTGCGCCACGTCATCCTTTTCCCAGCCGCCGCCGAGTGCCAGAAACAGGTTGATCTGTCCCATGGCCACTTGGGTGTTGGCCTCTGCCATCTGTGCGCGTACGTCGGTGTAGGTGCGGGTGGCTTGCAGGTCGGCGAGGAACGAGGCGCGTCCGGCCTGGTAGAAGCGGTGGGTCTGGTCAGCGGCTTCCTTGGCCGACTGCTCGGCTTCCTTGAGAGCATCGCGGCGGTCGAGCAGGGCGGTATATTGCGCCAGGCCGGTCTGGGTTTCACGGATGGCGTTGAGCACCACACCGTCAAAGCGAGCCAGAGCAGCCTGGGCCGAGGCTTCAGCCTGATGGATGCGTGCGCGTGAGCCGTTGGACGGGATGGTCCAGTTCAGCAGCGGCCCGAAGCCCCAGCGGTTGGCGGCCGGTTTGCCAAGGTTCTCGATCAGGCCGGTAGTGCCGATGCTCGCGCCGATGCTGATGTCAGGATACAACTCGCCGGTGGCAACACCGATCTGAGCAGTCGACATCGCCAGATGACGTTCAGCCCGACGCACATCCGGGCGGCGTTTGAGCAGTGTTGCGCCGTCGCCCACCGGCATGACCTGCGCAATGTGCGGCAGCGCGTTGCAGCTGCTGACCCCGGCGGGCAGTTGCTCCACGGGTTTGGCCAGCAGCATCGACAGGCGGAACATCGCCGCCTGACGCCGCGCTTCGTAACGGGGCATTTCGGCGCGCAATGACTTGAACTGCGTCTGCGAGCGAGTGACCTGGGTTTCATCGCCTCGCCCGGCATCGCGAAGACGCTGGTTGAGGGTCACGCTCTGTTGTTGCAGGTCCAGCGATTCGCGGGCGATGTCGAGCTCTTCGTTGGCCGCGCAAATCTGCGTGTAGGCCCGAACCACATCGGCGACCACGGTGATGCGTGCGGTATCGACCGCCGCCTGATTGGCATCGACATTGGCCTGCGCTGCTTCGATACCGCGCTGCAAGGTGCCGAACAGATCGAACTGATACGACGTAGTCAGACCCACATCCCCGACGTTGGCGACCGGCACCTTGTCGGTCAGCAAAAACGCTTCGCCCGATTCCTGCACGCGCTGTGCGCCAATTTTCGCGCCGTTGGTAAAACCGCCCGCCGCTTCGGCCTCCGAGGTCTGGTAGCGGGCACGCTGCAGGTTGGCGGCGGCGATGCGCAGGTCGGTATTGGAGGCGATGGCCTGGCGCACCAGTTCATCCAGACGCGCATCCTGATACAGCCGCCACCAGTGCGCAGGCACCGGGGCCGATACCGTGTTGACCGAGCGCCCGGCCAGCTCGCCCTGTAAATCCGGACGATTGATCGCGCCATCCTTGGGCAGTTGGTAATCCGGCCCGACTACCTGACAGGCCGACAGCACAGCAGTAAAACCGAGTGCGGCCACGCGTAAGGCACGTTTCATCGTGTGCGCTCCCGCGTATCGTCGATGATCGACACCGTTGCAGTACGCCCGGCGATCATGCGGAAGTCGGCAGGTACGTCATCGAAGGCAATGCGCACCGGAATGCGCTGTGCCAGACGCACCCAGCTGAAGGCCGGGTTGACGTTGGGCAGCAGGTTCGAGCCGCTGCTGCGGTCGCGGTCTTCGATGCCGGCAACGATGCTCACCACGTGGCCGGTCAGCCGTGCGTTGTCACCGATGACGCGAATGTCGACGCCCTGGCCGACATGAATGCCGTCCAGTTTGGTTTCTTCGAAATAGCCGTCGATGTGGAACGATGCGGCATCGACCACCGACAGCACCGGACGCCCGGCGGTGACAAACTCATGGTCGCGGGGCGCACGGTCATTGAGGTAGCCGTCCACCGGGCTGCGGATCACCGAACGATCCAGATTCAACTGCGCGGCATCCACTGCGACCTTTGATTCACCAAGCGCAGAAAGGGCGCGGGCTTCGCGCGACTGGCTTTCTTCCAGTTGCTCACGCGCCACCAGATTGCCCAGGCCACGGTTACGCTTGTTCTCGCGGCGTGCCTGCTCCCAGGTCTCCTGGCGCTCGGCGACTGTGGCCTGCGCCTGACGCAAGGCCAGACGGAAGCGGTCCTGATCGATGGTGAACAGCACCTGGCCTTTGTGCACGGGCTGATTGTCGGTGACTTCGACCTTCTGGATCAGCCCGGACACGTCTGGCGCGATTTGCACGATATCGGCACGAATATGCCCGTCGCGGGTCCATGGCGCGTACATGTAATACATCACCATGCGCCACACAACGACGGCAGCCAGAGTGACAATCAGCAGGGTCAGGACCACGCGGCCCAGTGTCAGTATCGGTTTTTTCATGTCATCAGGTATCGACTTAGAGTATCCACGGCGCCGAGCAACAAAGCGTATAGACCTACGTTGAACAAAGCCCGGTGCCAGACCAGACGGTAGAAGTGGGCACGCGACAGCACTGCGTGCACGACAAGAAACAGCAGATAGGCGATGCCCATCATCGCCAGGAACGTGGGGATGAAGATCCCGCTGATATCCAGATCACCGATCACAGGGGCGCTCCATCGATGTTATGCGGCAGTTGCTCGGTCAGTTCGCCGCCCACGGTGACAATCTCGACCCCCGGCAACAAGGCCAGACGCAGGCCGCTGAGGGCGTGCAACAGGTGCAGCCGGGCCGGGTTGTCGCCCATCTCCTGCGCCGTCAACGAACGGCGTGCGCGGTCCATTGCCATCAGCAGGCCGCGGGGCGCGGGCAGCCTTTCACCGGCCTTGCGACAGTGCTTGAAGTAGCCGCTGACTTCATCGATCACCTGACGCAACAACACTTGTGCGGCAGGCGTGGCGCGTCGGGTGTAGGCCAGCAGGTCGAGCATATTCAGCGCGACCCGCACTTCACGCAGGGCAATTCCGGTGTCCTGCGCGGTAAGCGTCAAACGCGGCAGTTGCTGCATCAAACGGTCGAGCATTTGCACGCCCATGCGCCGGTGTTCGGCCAGAGACGAGTCTTCACTGAGGCTGGCGATGTCACGCCAACTGAAACGGGTCAGACGCTTGACCGCCAGTTCAACGCCGAACGGGCGGAACACCAGCGTCCAGATAAAGGCGAACAACAGCCCGGCAGGACCGGCCAGGTTGGAGTTGAGAAAGTTCATGAAGTCCGCGTCGTAGGCGCTCTGAATGCTGATGAACGACGAGGTGTTGACGATGGTCAGCAGTGTGCCGAGAAAGAAACGCGGTTGCACAGTCAGGGTGCCGACGCAGATGAAGGGCACCGCAAAGGCCAGAACCAGCATCGGGAAGTCGTGCAGGTTAGGCAGCACCACGAACAGGTACAGGCTGGCAAATACCACCGAGAGCAGGGTCCAGAAGAAGAATCGGTAGATTTGCGGGGCAGGGTCGTCCATGGCTGCAAAGAAACTGCACGACACTGCTGCCAATGCCACGGCACTGGCACCGTCTTTCCAGCCCAGCAGAATCCACAACACCGATGCAGCGATGATCGCCAGTACCGTCGAAGTCACTGAATAGAGCATCAGGCCGCGGTCCAGAAACGGCGTCAGCCGACCCAGACGCCAGTGGCGATAGACCGCTCTCCATTGAGATTGATCGTCTGTCTTGATCGCATATTGCAGGGTCCGGCAATCCAGCCACAGGTCGATCCACTCGCCGAGCCTGAACAGTGTATTGGAGAGCAGCAGTTGATCGCGGTCGTCCAGTTGTGTGGAGTTCGGCTGGAGGCGTTCCAGCTCACCGTGCAACTGTTGCCATTGCTCCCGTTGCGGGCCGTCGGCAGTGCTTTCAAGCCAGTCGCAAGCCTTTTCAAGCACGGGTTTCAGACTGGCCAACAGCTCAGGCGTGCGTCGCTCCAGCGCCCACAATGCGTCATCCAGTGCATCGATGACCGGCAAAAGATGGATCATTCGGCCGCGCAGTTCATTGGCGTTGCGTACGGTTTGCTTGCGTGCGCCTTCGTGACTCAACTGGCCGATCATCATTTCCAGCGAGTTGAAGCTGCCGACCATCGAATTGCGTAGTGCGCCGATTTCCTCGGGCTCACAGGTGCGGCTGATAAAGCGCTGGCTGTAGGTCGAGGCGTCACTGAACCATTTTTCTGTGGTGGCCTGAAACACCGGTGCCAAGCGTCTGGGCCAGAACATCGCACCTACGACGGCGGCGCAGATGATGCCGAGAAAAATCTCTTCGGTACGCGACACGGCGATATCGAATACGGCCTGCGGGTTGTCGACCACCGGCAGGGAAATCAGCGGCATGGTGTAACCCGCCAGCATCAGTGCGTAGCTGTTGGCAGTACGCAAGTGCAGGGACAGAAACAACAGGGTGCCGGTCCACAGGCCGACCACGATGGCCAGTAGCAAGGGCGTCTGTACGAACATCGGCACCAGCAGCACCGACGCCGCTGCACCGGCCAGGGTGCCGGCGGCCCTGTACAGCGCTTTGGAACTGGTCGGGCCGACAAAGGGGCTGGAGACGATGTACACCGTGGCCATCGCCCAATAGGGGCGAGGCATTTCCATCAACAGCGCGATGTACAGCGCCAGCATCGACGCGCCGAAGGTACGCACGCCGTAGAACCAGTCGCGTGCCGGTGGGACGCTGGAGAAAAATCCGCTCAAACCGGCCCCCCGTGCTCACCTTGTGCAGCCTCGGCGAAGGCCTGGAATACCCGCAAGGTGGCTTCGAGATCGGCGGGTTGAAGGCCCTGAAGCACATCCGCCCGCAGACGCGTCAGTTCCAGTTCTATCGAGCCTGCCAGTGTACGGCCCTTGTCGGTCAGGCTCAGGGCCTTGGCGCGGCGATCATTGGGGTCTTCGCTGCGGCAGACGATGCCGGCCTTGCACAGCTGGTCGAGCAGGCGCACCAGTGTCGGGCTTTCCATGCCAGCCGCCTGCGCGACTTTTACCTGATGCACGCCGTCACCCAGGCGTGCAATGGCCAGCAGTGGCCCGGCGCACGCTTCAGAAATTTCATAGGTGGCCAGTGTGTTGTGGCAAATGCGTCGCCATTGGCGAGAGGCGGCTACCAGGCCGCTGCTGACAGCGCGATGCAGTGGATCGACAAGCATGAATCACCGGGTTGAGTCAGGATTGAATTTAGTTAGGAGCAATATTGTTAGGGAGGACATTAGTAGGATGCTAACTAATATCCCGTAACAAATTCTTACAGTCAACCCGAAACTGCCGAGTGGAGACTTTTCGCTTATTCAAGCGTCCGCCAACCGGTTTTACCCATCAAAAGGGCGATAAACGGTCGCCCGCGTCAGCGTGCAATGCTGAAAGTTCATTTTTTTAAAAAATAGTTTCTACCGTTCGTCGGTAAATTGTTCAAAAATCGGGTGATTTTGCCCAGGCCCATTCAAAAAAATGACGCGGCATTCGATAGGAGGGTCCTGATGAATCGCTGCCTGCAGCAAATGGATGGCAATTCGCCTTGCAGGAAGATTTGACATCAAAGTAATGGCATTGGCTGTTTTGTGGCGGTTTATTGGCGTCAGTGTCTTGTTGTTGCTGTTTAAAAAATAAACGATTCAGCCGATAGTCTGGTTGACCACAACGGGCCAGCACACCCGTTCCAGAGCCATCTGTCGGTGCGTAATGCGTACCTTGCGAGCTACTCCATGATCGACCTTGCCACCTGGAATCTTTCCGTCCCTGTCGGAAGTCCCGCGACCATCATCGAAACCCCCAAGTTGGTGAAGGGCTATCGGGATGGCTATTTTCAATCCGGAGATACGCTGTTTTTCTGGGCACCGGTGACCGGTTCCACCACAGAGAACGCCAAGTACCCGCGCTCCGAATTACGCGAGACGACGTCCGATGGCAGGGTCTTCAACTGGGCCTACTCAAGCGCTGACAATTTTCTGCGCGCGACGCTGGAAGTCGATCAAGTACCTTCCACGGGCAAAATCGTGATCGGTCAGATTCACTGCTACCAGAGCACCGAACCGCTGCTGAAGGTTGAGTACCAGTACAAGGAGAAGCTGCAGACCGGCAATATCGTCGCCAAGTTTCGTCGTACGCCAGACTCGGAAATCGAGGTCATTACCATTGCGCAGGGCGTGCCGCTCAACAAGCAGTTCAACTACACCATCAACCTGTCGCCCAGCGGCGACCTGACGGTCAATGCCTTTGACGCAGTCTGGTACGCCAAGCTGGATTCAGCCTGGGCCAGTAAACTGTTCTACTTCAAGGCAGGGGTCTATACCCAGGACAATACCGGTTACACCACTGAAGGCGGTTCCGCCACTTTCTACAAGCTGGCCATTGCCCACGAGAAAAAGAATTGATCATTGCGGTCTGGAAGATTCATATCGCTGGAAATATCAGACTGAAGCAGATTCTGCCGGCGGCGGGTTGAGCCACTTCGACCCGCCCGCCATGCAGGTGCATGATTGCCGTAACAATGGCCAGCCCCAGGCCGTTGGAGTCCGATCGCTCATGGCGTGAGGCGTCACCCCGATAGAAACGGTCGAACAGTCGCGCGAGCGTGGCGTGTGGCAAGACCGGGCCCTGATTTTCTACCTCGATTCGCCACTGACGATCAACTGCCGCAACACGAATCAGGATCTCGCTGTTTTCATTCGCATAGCGAATTGCGTTGGCGACCAGATTGCTCAGTGCACGGCGCAGCAGGATCGGGTCGGCCAGCAACGTACCTTGTCCGCTGTGGCTCAGCCACAGATTACGTTCTTCAGCCAGCCCTTCGAAATAACCGGCCACGCGTTGCAATTCATCGTGCAGGTCCAGCGGCTGGCGTTCCAGCGCGGCCTGGGCTTCGTCCGCTCGTGCCAGAAACAGGATGCTTTCCACCAGCCTTGAGATACGTTCCAGCTCTTCCAGATTGGAAGCCAGCAGGGCTTGATATTCATCGGCGCTGCGGTTCTGGCGCAAGGCGACCTGACAGTGGCCCATCAGCGAGCCGACCGGTGTGCGAATTTCATGGGCCAGATCGGCAGAAAACTGCATCAGGCGCCGGTAGCCATCGTCCAGACGGTCAAGCATGGCGTTGAAGGCATCGCTCAATTGTTGCAGCTCGACAGGCGTGTCGTGGCTGTCGAGCCGTTTGTGAAGGCTGGCCGGGGTGATTGCGGCAGCGTGGGCAGCCATTCTGCGCAGTGGGCGCAAGCCGCGTTGCAGCAATACGTAACCCAGCACGGCGGTAATCAGGAACGCCAGCGCAACGGCGATATAAATGCTCTGCCGGAAGCTGGCGAGCATGGCCATTTCCTTGACCATCAGGTGCGCGGCCTGCAAGCGCACTTCAACGCCATTGGACATCACCTGTACCGCGGCTGCACGCAACGGCACGCCTTGCAGGCTCAGGCCACTGCGCAGGTCATCGACCCGTAATGGCTGATCCTGCGCCACGGTCGGCAGTTCTGGTAGCGGCGCGCGTTGCGGGTTGACCGATATCACCGGTGGCTTGCCCGGCTCGCCAATGATGAAGATATCTTCCTCGCTGTCGAGCATGTTCTCGAACAGTTGCGGACTGCCTTTGAGGTTGTCCATCGTCAGGTCATAGCGCAACAGCTTGCGGAAATGATCTAGCCGCGCCAGTACCGCGTGGTCGCTGCGCTGCATCACCGTTTCCTCTATGGACTGGTACAGATAAAGGCCCGCGCCGCTGACCGTAAGCATGGCCACCAGCGCGAAGGCGAGGGTAGAACGCAGGGTCAGGGAAGGCTGGCGTCGCATGGCCGCACCTCACACACATAACCGATACCGCGCACGGTGTGGATGAGCTTGACCGGGTAGGGCAGGTCGACCTTGCTGCGCAGGCGCTTGATGGCGACGTCCACGACATTGGTGTCGCTATCGAAATTCATGTCCCAGACTTCCGAGGCAATCTGTGCCCGTGACAGCACGTCGCCTTCGCGGCGCAATAACAGGTGCAGCAGGGCAAACTCCTTGTTGGTCAGCACGATGACCTGCTGCTGACGCGTCACGCGGCGGCGCAGCAGGTCCAGTTCAAGGTCGGCCAGATGAAAGTGGTCTGCCTCGCGTACCACACCCCGGCGCAGGATGGTGCGGATGCGCAGCAGCAGTTCAGTGAAGGAAAACGGCTTGACCAGATAATCGTCAGCGCCTAGCTCCAGCCCGCGAATCCGGTCCTGCAACTGGTCGCGCGCGGTGAGAAACAGCACCGGCACGTCCTGCCGGGCGCGCAGTACTTCGATGATCTGCCAGCCGTCGATGCCCGGCAGCATCACGTCCAGCACGATCAGGTCGTAGCGGTTTTCCAGGGCCAGGTGCAGGCCGTCTGCACCGTGCTGGGTCCAGTCGACCTTGTAGCCGGACTCACCCAGGCCCTTCTTCAGGTATTCGCCGGTTTTGGTGTCGTCTTCAATCAGCAGGATATGCATCGTTTTGTCCGCTACGCTTTTGCAGGCACCCACGGTGCACCGATGCCAAAGTCTAACCAGTTGCCGACAAGGTGTCCGGCGAATGACAAAAATGTCATTGCCCGGTCATTCTGCGGTGCCGGTAGCGGTGCAAGGATGGGTTTCAGATATCAACTGCCAAGGAAGTACCGATGAAGACTGCACTCTCTACAACGTTCGGCCTGCTGTTGCTCAGCGCTGCTGTCATGACTCAGGCTGCTGACATGAAGGTGGTCAAACCCATGCGCGGGACCGTCGACAGCGTAAGCGCCGACACACTTGACTTCACCACCCGTGCGGGCCAGCACCAGAGCATCAAACTGACTGAAAAGACCGGTATTCGTCTTGTATCCGAAGCCGATTTCAAGCAGATCAAAGGTGACAGCTTCGTGGGTTCGGCTGCCATTCCCCAGGCTGATGGCACGTTGAAAGCGCTGGAAGTGACCGTTTTTGAAGCAAGCCTCAAAGGCAGTGGCGAAGGTCACTATGGTTGGGAAAACGCTGATGGCAGCACGGGCACCATGACCAATGGCACCGTCGGCACGCTGGCCGGGGCTGATGGTCGCACGCTGACCGTCAAGTACGAGGGTGGCGAGAAGAAGCTGGTGGTTCCGCAGGACGTGCCTATCGCCTACGTTGAACCGGGCAAGGTCGACCAGTTGACCAAAGGTGCCAAGGTCGTGGTGTTCCCGGCTGACGACGGCAAGTCGGCACGCGGTGTGGCAGTTGGCAAGGACGGTTTTACCCCGCCGATGTGATCGCCGCCGAGGATGTCAGTGGCTGGCTGCTGCTGACATTCCCGGCCATGCCTGATTCAGAGGAATCTCGACATGAAAACCCGTCCCATTCACCCGTGGCCGGTGCGCCTGACGCATTGGGTCAATGCCGTGGGCATGGTCTGCATGTTCATGAGCGGTTGGGCGATTTACAACGCATCGCCACTGATGCCATTTACCTTTCCCAAATTCCTGACCCTCGGCGGCTGGCTGGGCGGCTCCATTGCCTGGCACTTCGCGGTCATGTGGCTGTTGGTAATCAACGGCCTGCTGTATGTGCTGTATGGCGTATTCAGCCGCCACTTCAAACGCGATCTGCTGCCGGTTCGCCCTTCTGAAGTGAAGCGTGACATGAGTGATGCGCTGCATTTTCGCCTGGCCCACGTCAAAGGCCGTTACAACGCGGTGCAACGGCTGATGTACTGGCTGGTGTTGATCATGGGCGTGCTGGTCGTGGTGTCCGGGCTGGCTATCTGGAAACCGGTGCAGTTTCAGGGCCTGGTTGCCCTGCTGGGCGGGTTCGATTTTGCCCGCTGGGTGCATTTTGGCGCGATGACCGCCATCGGCGCGTTTGTTGTTGTTCATCTGGTGCTGGTCGTGCTGGTGCCCAGTACCTTGTTACCCATGATTACCGGCGGCCGCCAGCCGAACGAAGATGGAACTGCGCAATCATGAACGAACCACGTAAACGTACGACTCAGCGCATCATTCTGGAGCCTGCGCAGCAGCGTCAGCTGGCTGATATCCAGCGCCGCTCGTTTCTGCGCGCGGGGCTGACCGTGGGCGCGATGTCGATGCTCACGGGCTGCAACCTGCAGGATGGCGATCAGGTCGATAAGGTGCTGTGGGCCATGTCGCGCTGGAATGACCGGGTTCAGGCCTGGCTGTTCAACGGCCAGAAGCTGGCGCCGACCTACAGCAAGGCGCAGTTGATCAACCCGTTCCCGTTCAATGCGTTCTACCCTGAATATAACGTGCCGGAGGTGGAGCTTTCCGACTATCGGTTGGCGGTGTCCGGGCTGGTGCGTGACAAGCAGCCGTGGACGCTGGGTGCTCTGCGCAAATTGCCGCAACGCACCGATATTACGCGGTTGATCTGCATTGAGGGCTGGAGCGCGATAGGACAATGGGGCGGTGTGCCGCTGAAGACGTTTCTGGAGTATATCGGTGCCGATACCACGGCACGTTTCGTCGGCTTCAAGTGTGCCGATCGCTATTATTCAAGCCTGGATATGCCCACTGCGCTGCACCCGCAGACGTTGCTGGCGCTGGACTTCGGTGAAGTGGCCCTGCCACCTGATTACGGTTACCCGTTGCGGGTGCGGGTGCCGACCAAGCTGGGCTTCAAGAACCCCAAGCACATCGTCGAGATCTTCGTCAGCAACGAAAACCCCGGCGGGTACTGGGAGGATCAGGGCTACAACTGGTTCAGCGGGATCTAGGCGCGGACGCAGAGCGTCGCACGATGGCGGTAGTGAGATTATCGTTCCTCACGCTCCAGCGTGGGAATGCCGTTCGTGACGCTCTGCGTCACACAGCGGTTCTGTGGTGTCAGGTGGATGTAGGCTCGACTCAAGTCACCTTTTCGCCCCTCGGCGAGTTACTTTGATGAGGCCAAAGTAACCAAAGCCTTTCGCTCCTGTTTCCGGCCCGACTTCGTCGGGTTCCTTCGTCCTGACACTGATCCGGGGGTCGCCGCAACGGGCCATCCATGGCCCGGTGCGGCTAGCCTGGCGTCCTGCCAGGCTACCCCCGGATCAGCGCCAGAACTCAGCCGTCACTGACGTCGCACTCTGCGTCGTCAGTGCCATCGCGTTAAAAAGCGCTTTCAGGCGCGGCGTTTCAGGTCAATTCAGGCCCAGTTTGCCGCGCAGGGTCGAGAGGTCTTCGGCCAGGGTGTTGACCGGGCCGACCAGAGCTTTGCGGTCGTTCTCTTTGACTTTGTCGTAGGTTTCAAAGCCACCGTCCTTGGTCTTGTACTTGGCCAGAATCTTGTCCACGGTGGCGAAGTTCTTGTCGACTTTGCTGGAGAAGGCTTTGTCCTGCTGCTCGATCTGCGGGCGGAACAGGTCGACTATTTTCTTCGCACCGTCGATGTTGCCCTGGAAGTCATACAGGTCGGTGTGGCTGTAGCGGTCTTCTTCGCCGGAAATCTTGGTCGCCGCTACTTCTTCCAGCAAGGCTGCTGCGCCACCGACGACTTTCTCAGGCGGGAAGGTCAGGTCGGCTACGCGCTTTTCCAGGTCCTTCACGTCGCTCATCAGCTTGTCGGCTATAGGGCCCTGGTCCTTGGTGGTGTTCTGCGAGAACAGCGCGTACTCCAGACGATGGAAACCGGTGAAGTCTTCTGCCGTAACGCCTTGCTCGTGGTCGTCGACGCGTGAGTCGATGGATGCATCCAGGTCACTGAACAGTTCGGCAATCGGCTCTACCGACTCGTAGTACACGCGGGTAGGGGCATACAGCTTTTTGGCCGTCGCGATGTCGCCCTTCTTCACGGCATCGGTGAACTTCTGGGTGTGGCTGACCAGTTCTTCGATGTTTTCGGTCACGTAAATCTTGTAGTCCGAAACCGGACCTACCAGGTCCAGCGGCGCGGTGGCGGCAAAGGCAGCCAGTGGCGTCTGGAGCAGGCCAAGGGTCAAGAGCAAAGCCAGGGGCGTCTTTTTCATGGGTGTCTTCCGGGTCTGGAGTGGGTAGGTCATGCGGTTTTAGTGGGCGACGCCGCTGCCAGCAGCGAGCGGCCGATGAAATCCTGGTCACCGGTTACCCCCGGCAGGGTGAAGAAGTAACCACCACCGACCGGCTTGAGGTATTCCTCCAGCGGCTCGCCGTTGAGGCGGGTCTGAACGGTGATGAAGCCTTTTTCCAGGTCAGCCTGATAGCAGATGAACAGCAGGCCCATGTCCAGCTGACCGTTCTTGTTCACCCCATTGGAGTAATTGAACGGACGCCGCAGGATCAGGTTGCGCTGGCTCTCGGCGGTACGCGGGTTGGCCAGGCGGATGTGCGAATCCAGTCGGGTTTTCTTGCCTTCCGGGTCTGCTGCATAGTTGGGTACGTCGGTCTCGACCTTGCCGTCCATAGGCGCACCGGTAATTTTGCTGCGACCGAAAATCGATTCCTGCTCCTGCAATGGCGTACGGTCCCAGCGTTCCACGAAGTTACGGATGATCCGCACGGCCTGATAGCTGCCATTGGCGGCCCACGCTGGCTCATCGCTGCCCGGCTGCACCCAGACCAGCTCGTTCATGGTCTTCTGGTTGTTGGAATCCGGGTTTGCCGAGCCATCCCGGAAACCGAGGAAGTTGCGCGCGCTTTCCGGCGGCTGACCAGGCTTCTTCGGTGCCTGCGGCGGCACGGTGCCTTCCTGTTTCCAGCGCACCAGCAACAGGTCAGGCAGGTTTTTGACGATGTCGCGCAGGGCGTGAATGTTGCTGTCGGCGGTGTTGGCGCAGAACTGAATACTCAGGTCGCCGTGACAACTGGCCGGGTCCAGCGCGTCGTTGGGGAAGCCGGTCATGCGGATCAGGCGTTTGGGTTTGACCGGGGTCAGGCCAAAGCGCTCATCGAACAGCGATTCGCCTACCGACACGGTAATGGTCAGGTTGTCCGGGGTGACCACCGGTCCAAGAATGCCGGAATCAGGCGGTGGTAGTTTCGGATCAATCTCCGGCACCGGGCCGCCGGTCATCAGGAACGCGATGCGCTCATTGAGCGTGCGGAACAGGCGCTCGAGATCTTCGCGGTCGGCAGCCAGCACGTCGAACGCGACCAGCATGCCTGCGGCCGGACGCGGGTTGACGATGCCGGTCTGATGCAGGCCATGAAAGTCGTTGTGGTCCTGGGTCTTTTCGCTGTTGGGCGCTTCGGTGACTTGCGCCGGCGTTGCGGCCAGTACGTTGCCGCTCAGGCTGCTGCCAGCCAGCGCGGCACCGGCAGCACCGAGCCCCATCAAGACACGGCGACGCTGTATTGAAGCGGGGGCGTTAGTAGCGTCTGAATTGCTGTCTGGGTTTTTCATCGTAGTGTGCTGTGCTCCAGTGAATCAGAGGTCAGAAAGGCCAAGTGCCGCGTCGATGCCGGTGAGTGCGTCAGCCAGCGCGCCAGCCTTGGCGGCGATTTGCCGACGCTGGGTCTCGTCCACCTGGTCATAGGGGCGCATGCCTCCCTCAGCGGTGCTCAACGCATCAAGTGTGGTGTCCAGATCCGCCATGGCCGCATCGATTTTTTGCAGCAGATCGGCAGCGCTGCGGGTCAGCAACGGACGCAGCAGATCGACGATTTTGCGGGTACCGTCCAGATTGGCGGCAAAGCCGTTGAGGTCGCTGTGGCTGTAGCGTTCCTCTTCGCCGTTGCTGCGTACATCAGCCAGGCTGCGCATCGTGCGGATGGCGATGGCCGCCAGTTGTTCGGGGGCCAGCGATTGCGCCATCAACTGCTGTTTGAGCTGAGTGACATCGGTTTGCAGGCGCTGCGCGACGGGCGACAGGCCCTCGACGCTGTGCTGATCGAACAATGCGTATTCAATGCGGTGGAAGCCGGTAAAGCCCGGATCCTGTTCACGCTTCTCGTAGTAATCGGCGCGGGCATTGATGGCATTGTCCAGTTCCGACAGGCGCTGAGCAGCGGGAGCAATACGCTGATACGCGGTGCGGGCGGGCAGATAGGCCGCCTGAGCGGCGCTCAGGTCGCCAGCGTCAATGGCCTGTTGCAGAGCCGTCACGGCCTTGATCAGTGCCGAACCTTGCAGGCTCAGGTACACCCGGTATTCGGAAAGAGGGCCGATGAAGGCGGTCATCGACGGGCGTGCCTTGGCTTTTGCATCTGACTCGGCAGTCGGGGTGACGTGCAAGGTGCCACGCGGGTTGCTGAGCAGGCCGCAGGTGATCGCGTAATCGCCGGGCGCCAGATTGGCATTGATCACCTGGCTCAAGCCCGGCGCAATGTTTTCCCGCTCTTCAACCACCAGCACGCCATCGAGAATTTCCCATTCGACGGCGCGTTCCGAGCGGTTGACGATGCGGAAGGCATTCTTGCCCGCCGCCACTGTCAGCACATTCGGCTCACAGTTGCGGGCGTGAATATTGACCACGGTTTCAGTGCCTGCATTGGCTGCACGCTTTTTTGCGGCGACCTGCGAGGCGTAATAGAACAGCCCGCCAGCGGCAATCATCAGGATCACCGAACCGGCGACAGCCAATTGCAGGGCACGGGGCGGCCGGGCGTTTTCGGAAGGCCCTGGGGTACGGATAGACATGAGTGCCCTTATTCGTTCGTCACAGAAGATGTTTTCGGCTGTAGGGTCTTGCCGGACGCCGGGGTGTGCGGCATGAAGAACAGCAGCAGTGCCCCGATCAGGTAAATCAGGTAGGCACTCAGAGTGCTGACCGTCGGCGCGTCCTGGTAACCGAACATGCCTGCCAGCACCGAACCGGCAGGGCCGTCCATCGGCAACCGTGCACTGATGTCGAAGACCACTTCCTGCAGGTGATTCCAGATCCCGGCTTCATGCAAAGCCTGAACAGAGTTGGCGAGAATGCCCGCGGCTACCACCAGAATGAACAGCCCGGTCCAACGGAAAAACAGGCCCAGGTTCAGGCGCATGCTGCCGCTGTAAATGGCTACGCCGAAGCCCACGGCCAGCAACAGGCCGAGCAGGGCACCCAGCGGTGCGCCCGAGCCTTCGCTCTGCTGGAACACCGCGAGCAGAAAGAATACGGTCTCCAGCCCTTCGCGGGCCACGGCGAAAAACACCATGGCGATCAGCGCGTAGGTCTGGTTTTTCGAGCCGGTGAGGGCAGCGTCCAGAGATTCATGCAAAGCGTGCTTGATCGAGCGGGCGACTTTGCGCATCCAGAACACCATCGAGCTTAAAATGCCCACGGCGATCAGGCCGACAATGCCTTCGAACAACTCCTGTTGCTTCTGCGGGAACTCGGCGCTCATCAACTCAAGCCCGCCACCGACGAACAGCGACAGCGCGGCAGCAAGGAACACGCCGATCCACACCGCAGGCATCCACTCGCCGCGGCCGGTCTGCTTCAGGTAACTGGCGATAATGCCAACAATCAGCGCGGCTTCTATGCCTTCGCGCAGCATGATCAAAAATGGAACGAGCATATCTCACCGGGTCAAAACTGTAGGGTGAACGTGCTTCAGCGAGCTATAGCCGGAAACACTGCGTAACATAATGATACTCATTCTTGACTGCGGGTAGTTGTTTTTTATCTGCGTCCCGGTTTTGGCAGGTTGTTCAGGTCAGGTTCAGCTGGGCTGACTTGAGCGTAAGAAGCACCGGGGCGGCCCACTGGGTGGCCTGACCTGCCTATTTCAATTTGGAAAACACAATGTCATCAGAATCAGACGCACCTTGTAGCGAGTGCGTACCGCCACGTGACGCGAACGCTGCTGCACATGCAGAGGCGGTCGAAATGCTCAAAGCCATCGACAGGCGGTGGGAGTCACTGATCAATCACGTCGGCCCCTGTCTGCACCCCGTCACTGCTGCGCAGGACCCTTTCCAGGCGCTGATCAAGGCCGTCGCCTATCAGCAACTGCATGCCAAAGCGGGTGACGCTATGGTGATGAGGCTGCGCGCCCTGTTTCCAGACGCGGCCTTTCCGGCCGCACAGGCATTGGTCGAGCTGGATGAGCAAACACTGCGCTCCTGCGGTTTCTCGGCGTCCAAGTGCCGTGCGATCAAAGCCATTGCCGCGGCACGGGTCGACGGTCTTGTCCCCGATGTCAGCGCTGCATTGGCCATGAGCAATGAAGCGCTTGTCGAGCGCCTCATCCAGTTGCCGGGCGTAGGTCGCTGGACGGTTGAGATGATGCTCATTTACGGTCTGGGCCAGATGGACGTGATGCCCGCCAGCGACTATGGCGTGTGCGAAGGCTATCGACGGCTGTATGCTCTCGAACTCAAGCCGGGTCATAGGGAAATGGCCAGAATTGGCGAACGGTTCGGCCCTTACAGGACGATTGCCGCCTGGTATTTGTGGCGAGTACCCACCAACTTCAGCGACATCGATTTATCTCGAATTTGAAAGCAAGACTCGGAGTGCCTGGGCGTTGCGGCAGGGATAGGCTCATCGAAACTCAAGACAGGCCATCAGCATGGAAAACATGAACGGCACGTTGAAAGCGTGCGCGCTACGGACCGAAGAGGACCCGCGCTGGGAGATCCTGCTCAATCGTCGTCCAGGTGCTGACTTCGTCTACGGTGTGCTGACAACCGGTATCTATTGCAAACCCGGCAGCCCGAGCAAACTCCCAAGACCGGAAAACGTCGTGTTCTTTGCCTCGGCGAGCGAGGCTGAAGCTGCCGGGTTTCGCCCGTCGCGGCGCACTGGCAGTGATCAGCAAAGCGTGGACCTCAAGCATGCCTCGGCCGTTTCCGAAGCCTGCAGGCTGATAGACGCCTGCGACTCGATGCCCAATCTCGCTGCGCTTGCGGAGAAGGTCGGGATGAGCAGTTTTCATTTTCACCGCACTTTCAAGAAGCTCACCGGGTTAACGCCCAAAGCCTACAGCGTTGCTTCCTTGCGCTCGCGAGTGAAAGTCGAGCTTTCCCACGACGTGACCATCACCAGTGCGCTGTATGAAGCAGGTTTCAACTCCAACAGTCGATTCTATGAGGCTTCGCAAAAAATGCTGGGCATGAAACCTTCTGAATACCGGGCAGGTGGGGCTAATGTCGATATCAGGTTTGCATTGGGTGAAAGCTCGCTGGGGTCGATTCTGGTGGCCAGAAGTCCCAAGGGCATCTGCGCCATTTCGCTCGGAGACGACCCCAATGTTCTGGTCGAAAAGTTTCAGGATCAGTACCCCAATGCCAATCTGATCGGCGGGGATGAAGAGTTTGAACAACTTGTCGCCCAGGTCGTGGGCTTTGTCGAGTCGCCTGCGACCGGCCTCGCGCTGCCGCTGGATATCCGCGGCACGGTTTTTCAGGAGCGGGTATGGCAGGCGCTCAGGGATATACCTGCCGGATCGACCGCAACCTACACCGATATCGCCACGCGAATCGGTATGCCCAGCGCGGTTCGCGCAGTGGCGAATGCGTGCGGCGCCAACACGCTGGCAGTTGCCATTCCCTGCCATCGGGTCGTGCGCAGCGACGGGTCGTTATCCGGTTATCGCTGGGGTGTCGAGCGCAAGCGCAAGCTGCTTGAAATCGAAGCTGCCGAGGGAACAGGGCTTTTTTCAGGGCTTTGAACAGCACCCTGACTCGCCGAGAATCCGGTAGGCCAGCCTTACCCGTTCTTCATTCGGATAGTTCTTGTTGGCCAGAATTACGATGCCGAGCTGTTTTTCCGGTATGAACGCGACATAGCCACCGAAACCGTTGGTTGATCCGGTCTTGTTGACCCAGACCGCAGATTGCGCTGCCTGCGGCGGCTCGATCACTTCGGTTTTGAGGGTGTTCAGCATGGCACTGGCGTTGCCTTCAAGCAGCTGCGCCAAGCCAACCGGCATCGGATACTGCTCCCAGATCAGATCCTGAGTCATGCCGCCGACTTTGAAATAGCTGATCCGTGTGTCGCTGAGCGCGCGTTGCAGCGGCGCGTCGTATTGACCAGGCCCAAGGTTTGCCTCGACAAAACGGATCATGTCCCGAGCACTCGATTTCACGCCGTAGGCTTCACTCGCCAGAGGACCTGGGTTAACTCTGACCGGTTCGTCGAGTTTGTTGTAGCCCTGCGCATAAAGCGCCTGCTTTTCGTCGGCCACGGTCACGTAGGTGTTGCTCAGGTTCAGCGCCGGAAAAAGGCGCTGCTGGAGGGCTTTTTCATACGGCAGCTTCATGCTGCGCGCCGCAACCATACCGAGCAGGCCCACACTGGGGTTGGCATAGGTGCGGTGAGTGCCGGGCAGGTAGTCGGGCTGCCAGGCCTTGAAATAGTCCATCAATTGGCGAGTGTTCTGCACCTTGTCGGGCACTTGAAGGGGGAAACCGCCTGCTGTGTGGGTGCCGAGGTGAAAGACCGGTATCTTGCCCAGACGTGTGTCATTCAATTGCGGCAGGTAGGTGTCGATGCTGTCGGTCAGCGACAACTGCCCATTGGCCTGCGCCCAGGTGGCCAGTGTGGCGGTGAAGGTTTTGCTGATCGAGCCCAGTTCGAACAACGTATCGCTGGACACCGGCTGGCCGGTTGCTTTTGAGGCGACGCCGTAGTTATAGAACTGTTGTGTACCGTTGCGGGTGATGGCGATGGACATGCCTGCAATGTTGTTTTCCTGCATCGCCTGCTGCGCCGCTTGCTGCACAACGGCATCAAGGTCAGGTGCCGGGTCTTGAGCGCAGGCAAGGGACGCGTTCAGCACAAGCGCCGCGCATAACAGTGTCTTATTCCATGGCATCACATGATTCCTTGTTGTTTTGGGTCGCCGCCGATCATCGAAGAACGCTGTTTTGAAGCCTTGCTGCGGTGGTCGGTGGCGGCGGGTTTGCGTAATATGCCTCCTTTTTTGCGCTTCCTCCACGGGGCGCGGTTCAGGTAACCCATGAAATCAATCCGTATACGCGCCGAAGTCCTGGCCGGGCTCACGACATCTTTTGCCTTGGTGCCCGAGTGCATTGCCTTTGCACTGGTGGCCCATCTCAACCCGCTGATGGGGCTCTACGGCGCGTTCATCATTTGTACGCTAACGGCGCTGTTCGGCGGGCGTCCGGGTATGGTCTCCGGCGCGGCCGGTTCGATGGCGGTGGTAATCGTCGCGCTGGTGGTGCAGCACGGCGTGCAGTATTTGCTGGCGACCGTGCTGCTGGGCGGTTTGATCATGATCCTGTTCGGGCTGCTGCGGCTCGGCAAACTGGTGCGGCTGGTGCCTTATCCGGTGATGCTGGGCTTCGTCAACGGCCTGGCGATTGTGATTGCGATGGCGCAACTGGAGCACTTCAAGGTTGGTGAGTCATGGCTCAGCGGTAAGCCGCTGTACGTGATGCTCGGTCTGGTGGCGCTGACCATGGCGATTGTCTATCTGTTGCCGCGCCTGACTCGTGTTGCACCGCCTGCGCTGGTTGCGATTCTAGGCATCGGGCTGGCGGTCTACCTGCTCGACCTGCCGACCCGCACCCTGGGCGACATGGCGCACATTGCCGGTGGCCTGCCGGTATTCGCCATGCCGGACATTCCGTGGAGCCTGGACACCCTGCGCATCATCGCCCCGTACGCCATCCTGATGGCGCTGGTCGGTCTGCTCGAAACCCTACTGACCCTGAACCTGACCGACGAGATCACCGAAACCCGTGGTTATCCGGATCGTGAGTGCGTGGCACTGGGCGCTGCCAACGTGGTGTCCGGTGCCTTCGGCGGCATGGGCGGTTGCGCGATGATCGGCCAGACGGTGATCAACCTCAGTTCCGGCGGCCGCGGTCGTGTGTCGGGCGTGGTAGCGGGTTTGATGATCCTGATGTTCGTGCTGTTTCTGTCGCCGCTGATCGAGCGCATTCCATTGGCGGCGCTGGTCGGGGTGATGTTCGTGGTCGCTCAGCAGACCTTCGCCTGGGCCTCGTTGCGTGTGCTGCGCAAGGTGCCGGTCAATGACGTGTTGGCGATCATTGCGGTGACCGTGGTCACGGTGCTTACCGATCTGGCCACTGCGGTGCTGTTCGGCATTATCATCGCGGCGATAAATTTTGCCTGGCAGCAGGCCCGCGAGCTGTATGCAGACAGCCATGTAGAGGCCGACGGCAGCAAGGTCTATCACCTGCACGGCACGCTGTTCTTCGCCTCGACCACGCCGTTTCTCGACCAGTTCAACCCGGCCGAGGACCCGGCACAGGTGACACTGGACTGCCGCCACCTGAGTTTCGTCGATTACTCGGCCATTGCTGCGCTCAAGACCTTGCGCGAGCGCTATGTCAAAGCGGGCAAGCATTTGCGTGTTGTGCATCTGTCCGAGCGCTGCAAGCGGCTGCTCAAGCGCGCCGGCGTGCAGCACGCATGAGCCGCTTTTAGGCCGTATGTCTTTTCTCTGATACCGAAGGTGTGTGCCTGATGGATGCCGTCTCCCCGCTGCAAGCCTACGAACGTGCCGTCCAGCGTGGTTTTCAGCCTGATCAGGCGCAGTTGCAGGCTGCCCGACAGTTGCAGGCGTGCTATCAGGCACTGGCCGATGCTCGTGGTCGGGCACAGGGCGTCTATTTGTGGGGGCCGGTCGGGCGCGGCAAGACCTGGTTGATGGACCGCTTTTTTGAAAGCCTGAGCGTGCCGGCCCGGCGTCAGCATTTTCATCACTTCATGCGCTGGGTGCACAAGCGCATGTTCGAGCTGATGGGCACGCCTCAGCCGCTGACCGTGGTCGCCAAAGAGCTGGCGCGGGAAGTGCGGGTGATGTGTTTCGATGAGTTGTTCGTGACTGACATCGGCGACGCAGTGATTCTCGGCGGGCTGCTGCAGGTGATGTTCGAAGAAGGCGTAGTGCTGGTCTGTACGTCCAATCAGCCACCGGAAAAGTTGTACAGCCACGGCCACAACCGTGAGCGTTTCCTGCCTGCGGTCGCCGCGATCCTGAAATACATGAATGTGGTGGCGGTCGACGGCGGCGAGGATCATCGCCTGCACCCCGGACAGTTGCACCAGCGTTACTGGGTTGCGCAGGCCGGTCAGCCAAGTGCATTGAAGGCGATATTCGAAGCGCTGAGCGCTGGCCAGCCGGTTCACGACTCGCAGGTCATGCTCGGCTATCGCAGTATCAATGTGGTTCAGCATTCCGACACGGCAGTGTGGTGCCGCTATCGCGACCTGTGTGAACAACCGCTGGCGGCAATGGATTTCATCGCGTTGTGTGATCGTTTCTCGGTGATTCTGCTTAGCGAAGTACCGCCCCTCAGCGCCGCCCAGCGCGAGGCGAAGATTGCCCGTGGCACCGAGGACGGGGTGGAGCAGGTGACGGCGGGCGACCGCGAGCTGCCGCAGTTATCGCCCAACGACGACGGCGTGCGACGTTTCATTGCGCTGGTGGACGAATGTTACGACCGGCGCATTCCGCTGTATGTCGAAGCGCCAGTGCCAATGGACGAACTGTACACCCAGGGTTATCTGTCGTTTGCCTTTCGGCGCACCCTGAGTCGGCTTCAGGAAATGCAACTGGAGCGTTTCACCGAGTCCTGAGCCTCAAGCTGCATCCCGACGGCGCTGGGCCAGCATGTGTTTGGCGCCTTCGATCATCAGCACCACGACGGCCATCCAGATTGGCAGGTAAGTCAACCATTCATCGCGGCCGATGCTCTCGCCCAGCAACAGGGCGACGCCTACCAGCAGCACCGGTTCGACATAACTGAGCAAACCGAACAGGCTGAACGGCAGCAAGCGGCTGGCAACGATGTAACTGACCAGTGCCGAGGCACTGATGACCCCGAGCACGGGAATCAGCAGGTACAGCAGCGTTGCCTGTTGGATGGCTTGCGGATGACCGTTGGCGATAAACCACAGGCCGATGGGCAGCATCAGCAGCATGTCGAACCAGAGCCCGCCGAGGTGGTCGGTCTTGAGCTTGCGTCGCAGCACGAAGTACAGCGGATAACCGCCCGCGACCAATAGCGTCTCCCACGAAAAGCTGCCCAGCCGCCACAGCTCATGGCCGACACCGATCATGGCAAATACCGCCGCGACCTTTTGCAGATACGAGAGGTGCTCGCCGTACACGATGCGGCCGGTGAGAATCATGCTCAGCGGCAGCAGGAAATAACCCAGCGACACCTCCAGGCTGCGCCCGTGCAGCGGTGCCCACATGAAGATCAGCAACTGCGCGCCCAGCAACAGCGAGGACAGCAGCAGCCCGGCTATCAGCAGCGGCTGCCGCCTGAGCCGCCCCGCCAGTTCACGGACCCGTGTCCAGTCGCCACTGACCCACATGAACAGCGTCGCGCAAGGCACTGTCAGCAGCATGCGCCAGCCGAAGATCTCTTCACCGTCGAGGGGCGACATCAGCGAGGTATAGAAATACATGACCCCGAACAGCACGGAGGCCAGGACTGACAGCGCGACACCTTTGTACACAATGGCCTCTTTTGCAGATGCTCGGGCATGGACTTGCGCACCGGTCTGGTGCGAACGGAGGCCAGTTTAGTGTGCAGGTGAGGAAAAAGCTTGGGTTTGCAGGCGCAATTTTGCTCAGGCAACGGGCACACCGTGGTATGTCCCGGCACCTGACAGGTCAGAGATGCATCAGCAGGGTTATTTCAGCGTATTCCAGAGTGCATCGTCGTTGAAGTCGCGGATAACGCTTTTGGCTCCGGCCGCCCGAAGCTGAGTTTCGTCAAGCCCCGACAGCATGCCGAAAGTATGAATCCCGGCGGCGCTCGCCGATTGCACACCCGCCAGCGAGTCCTCGAAAGCAAGCGCCTGGTCGGCCGTCACGCCCAGCAGCTCCAGGGCTGTGAGGTAAGGCATGGGATGCGGTTTGCCGCGCTCCAGCTCGCCGCCGATCACAATGATTTCGAAGCGGTCGACAATGCCCAGCCCGGTCAGCATGGCCATGGCATTTTCGCGTGGAGCATTGGTGACCACCGCCGTGCGCAGGCCGCTTTGCCGAGCGTGGTCAAGGATACGCAGCACGCCCGCCACGGGAATGGTTTCACCCAGTTGAGCGCGAAACATTGCCTCTTTTTCCGCTGCCAGACCGGCGTATTGCGCCGCGGGAATATCGGGAAACAGACCGCCAAAAATCATGTCATCCGGAAAGCCCATGACATGGGCCTTGTAGTAGCCGATGTCCATCGAACGGTCCCAGCGGGCCAGCAACTGGTTATAGGCGTTCAAATGCAGTTCATCGGTATCGATAAGGGTTCCGTCCAGATCGAACAACAGCGCGCAAAGAGCCATTGGTTCTTACTCCTTTGAAGGTTCGGTAGGGTTGCCGACAGACCAGACGCCACGCAGGGCAGGTACCCACGGCAACATGAGAAGGGGGTAGACGATCAAAAGGCTGAAGGCAGCTTCGACTCCGATTCGTTCGGACAGCAGCCCGAGCAGAAACGGTGCCAGCAGGAGCGCCACGCCGACCGCCTGTGACGCTTGCGTGCTGAGCGCGGAGCTTGCGTGGGGCGCAACGCGCATGGCGGATCCCAGGATCAGCGGAAAGAAGTTGCCCAGACAGGCACCGAGCACGAACGTGAGGATCGCGGTGCCGACCACCCCTTCGATCAACGACAGCACCAGCAGTGTAGCAATGGCGCTCAGTATCACCACGGTCAGCAATGTAAAGGGGGAGGCCCGGCGCAGCGCATAGCTGCTGACCAACCGCCCGCAGACGGTGCCGGCAAAGTAAAGGCTCATCAGCGTAGCGGCGACCGACGCACTGGTCTGTACGTGGGTCTTGATGTATTCCGCGCCCCAGAACCCCACACCCCATTCCGCCGAGATGCCCAGAATCACCAGTGCCCACAGGCTGAGCCGAACCAGACGCTGTGGGCGCAGGCTATCGGCCATTGGCGACGACCCGGCTTGGCCGGGCGTGGCCCGATGGATCGTCTGCGGTGCGCAAAACATGATCAATGCCCATGCGCTGATCAGCAGCGGAGCCACGCGCCACGACAGCCCGATAGCCGTCGCTGCGCCCACCAGCAGCGCGCCGCCCAGCACACAGAGGCCTGCCACGATGTGGGCTTCCACCAGTTTCGCGGCAGCCTGCTGGCCATAAAGTTTGCCGAGCATGGCCTGTCCTACGGCCATCACCAGACCTCCCGAGAACCCCATCAGTACGCTGCCGGGCAGGGTCATGGGTAAACCGCTGGCGATCGAAAACAGCCCGCTGGCCAGCACAATCGAGCCTATGGCGATACGTCCGGTGCCGATGGGCAGTGCCCGACCTTCCAGCCAGCGATACGGAGTTCCGATCAGTACCAGCCCCAGTGCATAGGCGGCAAAATGCAGGCCGGTCCAGCGCAGATCAAGATCGAATTCGGCACGCAGAAACGGCATCAGCGGCCCGAGCATACCTTGCTGAGCCCCGAACAGGCCGAACATCAGGTAAATCGACCAGGGCCGCCGCTCCGTTCCTGCTGGCGCAGACGACGAGGGCTGCTGCGTCGAAGGGGGGTGGGCCATGTCGGTCATAGGCCAGCCTTTGTGTCGAACAGTGAATGCCAGCGTGCACAACGGGCGACCTTGGCATGGCTGGCCTCGATTGCATTCAGCGCCTTGAGATCGACAGTCGCCAGGGTCTCGCTCGACACGCCGCCGACCACCACCTTGCCGTAGTGTCGGCTGATTGCAGCAGCGTCCGGCGAAAGCATCCAGCCAAGCGCCTGTACCGCCTGCTTCGCACGTTGCGAACCGGCGCGGCAGCCGAACACTTCGAACTCGTAACGACGTGCGTCATCGGGGACGCACCACTGCAAGGAACTGTGCTGCGCCGCTGCGCGAGTGGCCGCCGTGGAAACCGTAACGCCGACGTATGCACGGCCTTCGGTCACGGCGTCTATCGGTGCTGTGGAAGACCCGCTGATCGAAGGTCGCAATTGTGCCACTTGAGCCAACATGCTCCAGGCCCCCTCGCCATACGCTTCCAGCAAAGCGCTCAGGTGCAGATAGCCTGCACCTGAGCGGCCCGGATCTGGCAGGGCAATGCGCTGCGCCCACTCTGGCGCGCAGAGCGCCTCCCAAGAGAATGGTGGCGTGAGGCCGTGTGCGGCGAGCCCTTCAGGATCGTAGCAAAAGGCCGGCACGAAGCCTGAAGGGCTGAACCAGCGCCGGTCAGCGGCAATCGCTTGTGCAGGCAAGGTCGAGCAGTCAAGCGCGTCAAGAATCAGCAACTGTGCGCTCAGTGCGGGATCAGGCAAGGCGGTGGCCGCAGTCCCCAACAACAGGTCCCAGTTGCCCGCCGTGCCGTTGCTCACGCGGTCGATCAGCTCTGATGTGGACCAGCGAGAGAGGCGCACGGGCACCCCGATATGCTCGCTGATGCCTGCCACGAACTCGGCCAGTTCGGCATTTTCCATCGAGCTGATAGCGATAAGTTCATCCATGTCAGGCCTCAATCCAGCAGTCCATGCAGTTTGGCGTATTGCAGCAGCATGATGGTCTTGCCGTCGCAGATCGCTCCGGTGTCTATCATCGCCAGCGCTTCGTCCAGAGGCAATTCAAGAACCTCGATTTCTTCGCCTTCCGCCTCCAGGCCACCTCCGTCGCTTAGCTTGTTCTCGTCGAAATATTCACCGACAAAAAAATACAGACGCTCGGTCACCGACCCCGGGCTCATGAACGCCTCGAACACCTTGCGCACTTCCTGAATGCGATAACCGGTTTCTTCCTCGGTTTCCTTGCGTATACAGGTGTCTGGATCGTCACGATCCAGCAACCCTGCGCAAGTTTCGACCAGCATGCCATCGTGCTCGTTGACGAACGCGGGAAAGCGGAACTGCCGGGTCAGGACGACGGTCTGCTTCAGCTTGCTGTAGAGCAGGATGGTCGCGCCGTTGCCCCGGTCGTAGGTTTCGCGGGTCAGTGTGCGCCACGTGCCGTCGCGCCCCTGAAAGTCATACGTGGTCTTGCGCAGCACGTACCAGTTGTCCGAGAGCACATCGACCTTTTTGATTCGTACCCGGTCCTGGGTGGTCAGCGCCTTGCTCATGCTTTCGCTCCCAGGTGAGTGGCGTTGGGAGCAACCGTCAGCAGGCGTGCGACCATTTCCGGATCACGGTGCTCGGGGGCGGTCATCACCGCCGTATCAAGTGCATGATCGCACCCGGATGAACAAGCCCCCTGATGTTCGCCCAAGCGCGTGACGGCTTCGGTGACCAGACGACGGGTCAGTGCGAACGTACCAGCCATTCTCTGGGCAACCAGCGTCGCGTTGACCTCCTCATGGGATTCGTGCCAGCAGTCGAAGTCCGTGGGGATGGCAATCATTGCGTAGCAAAGCTCTGCTTCACGCGCCAGTTTGGCTTCCGGCATTGCGGTCATACCGATCACGGTGCCGCCCCATTGGCGATAGAGACTGGATTCGGCACGCGTCGAAAACTGCGGCCCCTCCATGACCACGTAGGTGCCGCCATTGAGAGCATGCACATCAGCGGTTTCTGCAGCGCTGGCCAACACCGAGCGCATGCGCCCGCACACAGGGTCGCCGAACGGTACGTGGCCGACCAGGCCCGGGCCGAAAAACGTCTTGTCACGCTTGATCGTGCGATCAATGTATTGATCGATCAGCACGAAACTGCCTGGCGGTGCGTCGTGGCTCAGGCTGCCCACGGCACTTACCGATAACAGTTGAGTGCAGCCAACACTGCGCAGCGCGGCGATATTGGCGCGCACGTTGATGAACGCTGGCGGGATGGTGTGCCCGACACCGTGGCGCTGTACGAAAGCCACTGGCACATCATTGAGGGTGCCCAGCGTGACGGGGGACGAGGGTTTGCCGAATGCTGTTTCGCATTCGACAAGCTGTATGTCCTTCAAACCGGGCAATTGCTGAAGGCCACTGCCGCCGATGATGCCGATACGTTGAGTCTGCTGGTGAGCCAAGGGGGTATTCATACGCTGCCTCTGGTCTTCAAGGTGGTTTCGGGGTGTCCGGCATTCACCAGACGCTCATACAGTTCGGAAAGCGCGGTGGGTGCGCTGCCGCGTCGCAGCAGCAGGCCTTCACTGGCGTTGTTGCTGTAGCGTGGCTCGTGAATTTTCAAGTGCCGGTCAATCGCTGGCAGGTAGTTCCAGCGCACGCCCGGGTACAGCGAGTGCGCCAGATGGTAGGCATCCGACGTTGGTGCGATGAACACGCGGATCAGCCATCCGCTAACACCGAAATAATCGGTGGGGCGGCCTGCCAGGTACTCAAGATCGCGGCGGTCTCTGGACGTCCCTTCGACAAACCAGCGGTGCTCGGTGAGCAGTGACACCCAGGCAAATACCGGGTATGAGGTCAGCAATGGCACCAGCCAGCCAAACAGCACGCCTTTCCAGCCGCCTGCCCAGTAGAGCAGGGCGGCAACCGTCATCAGACACAGCACACGGACCGCCGTGGTCAGGTGCGAGTGATTCAGCAAACTGTTGCGCGCCATGGTGCTCAGATTGACCCAGGCACCCTGAGGCGTCAGCGGATAGAGCAACAATGAATGAAATTTTCCGGGGGATATCCCGGCCACATAGCCACCGGCATGTACTCGCGCGCGGTTGGGGTCAAGATGCGGATGATTAGGGTTGCGATGATGTTCCAGCGTGTGGGTCTGGTGTCGGCTGCGCATGTCGCGTTTGAATGACGGGAACTGATAGAAGATGTTGCTCAGCCACCACTGCCATTGGTGATTAGGGCATAGCGCAAAATGCACGGCGTTATGACCGAACTCCTGCAGCGCCCGAAACCGTCCGCCGCTCCAAAGCACGACCATCAGCCATGTCAGCGGTGACGAGTAGAGCGATGCGAGCAGTACGGCGGCCACGATATCCATCCATGTCCAGATGAACGGCAGTGGCGCAAGCCATTCATCCAGCGGTCGGTAGTAGTGCTCCTTGCGGTCGGGAAGCCTTGGTATCAGACGCAGCAATCGCAATATGCGCTGCGTATCGCGGTAATAAAAAGCGACGGTCGCACGCAAAGCCAACGCAGTGGCGATCAGAGCAGCCAGAACAAGGTGCGATGTGCTCATGGTCAGGCACTCCCGGTCTTGGCGAGCAGGGCGTGACCGTGCGTGAAGCGCTCAAGCAGATTGCCCAGGCCGCTGAACAGCGGGGCGCCGCTGAGCTGCAGGCGTTGGTAGTCCTGATGACCTGTCGAAACCAGAACCGGTGACCAGCCCACCGCCTGCGCGACGTCGAAATCATGCAGCGTATCGCCGACAAACAAGGTTCGTGAGGCGGGCGTGCCCAGTTTTTTTTGCAGCACTACGGCTTCGGCCGTCTTGCTGGTAGCCTGGTTATGGCTCAGCCCGACGACATGCTCGAAACTGTCAAACAAACCCTTGGCACGGAGGGTCTGTACCAGAACGTCGCAGTGCGATGCCGACAGGATCGAGACGCCGATCCCGAGCTGGCGCGCCGCATCGAGAAACTCGATCACGCCCGGTTGCAGCGGGCATTGAGCGACATTTGCGTCAAAGTGTTCGAGGTAGTGTTTGACGATGACAGAAAAGGGCACACGGTCCAGATCGAAGCCGAGTGACGCGTAGAAACCGGCAATCGGAAAATCGAACCTGGCCCGATATTGCTCGGCGGTTACAGGCGCGACACCAAAATGCTCGCCGCAGCGATTCACGGCGAAGACAGCAAGATCGATGTCGTCGATCAAAGTACCGTTCCAGTCGAACACCACATGCTCGATGCCGGAAAAATGCAGGATATCGTCAATCATTGTCGAGTATTCCGAGAAAGTAGGGCGTTAAGCGCAATGCGCGACACAATTGCCGGCGCATAAACCCGGGCGGGGTTTACCACCAGATTGGTCACTCCGATCTGTGTTTCCAGTGCACGGCGGTTGTCCGCCGAGAGCGAGCCCAGCCCGGCACCGTACCAGTGGTCGAAACGGGTGCGCCATGTGCGTTCCCCCGAGGTTTCCGGGAAACGAAAGTCTTCGGTCGTGGCCATGTTCCAGGCACCGTCGACGACACCGCACAGCAAGCCTTGCAACTGATGGCAACCGAGCGAGCGGTCCAGCAGGGCATCAAGGCGTTGATCGAGGCAGTCGGCTTCAAGCGCGCCGATGGTCATGCCCTGGCTGTAAAGCGGATTCATGCTGCTCAAGGCATCGCCCACGACCAGCAAGCCCTCTGGCCAGCGCTCGAGACGGTCGTAATGGGTGCGACGACTGCCGGGCATCCTGAAGGTAAAGACCTCGGACAGTGGCTCGGCCTCGCGGATGACATCATGGATGTCTGGCACAGGCAGGCCGGCCAGTGCCTGAAGGAACTCGTGCGGATCCTTGCCGGGGAAGTTGCCGAACCAGCCACCGGTGGTGACCATCCAGCGATCGCCCTCGATCGGGCTGATGACCCCCATCGAATGCTGGGCCGGAGCGGTCGGCAGCACCAGTAGTACTTGCCATTGTTCAGCGAAGGCAGGCAGCCGTTTGTAGATGCGCGATGCGTAGCCCAACTCGGTCTTGACCACGCTGTTCTGCACACTGCCAAAGCCTGCGCCTTTCAGCCATGAAGGCATGTGTGTGCCCCGGCCACTGGCATCCACCAGCAGGTCGCAGGACAGGCTGAGCTCGCAAGAGCCGTCATCAATGATGACACCGCTTACCTGGCCTGGCTTTTCAACACCTGCAAACTCGATACGCGTCACCCGTGTACCCGAAAGAACAGTGACCTGCGGGACTGTCGTCAGGCAACGGCGCAACTGGTTGTCGATGAGCCTGCGGCTGCAGTAGTGAGCCTCGATACCGCTGCGATAACGATTTTTCCAGCGACCGCGCTGGTACCACTTCACATCATGTCCGAGGTCCGCTACCTGAGCACCGTGTTGTTCGAGTGCGCTCAGCAGGCCCGGAAAGATCCGCTCCATGATCTGCTTGCCGCGCAACAGCAGCAGATGCACATGATGCTCTTGAGGGAGGCTCTGACGTGGTCCCGTCTCGTCGTGAAAGTCGCCTTTCTCGACAACGGTGACACGCTCGAAACGGCGTGCCAGTACAGCAGCGGTCAGGCAGCCTGTGACACTGCCGCCAATCACTACCGCATGGCCCGAACGCAGGGCCGGTTCAACCGGGAGAGTAGCCATTGAGTACCTCGGCGATGTAATGCAGATCGTCGTCCAGCAGGTTCTGATGCAACGGCACCGTCGTCAACGAACGCAGCAACCTGGCAGCGTTGGGGCAATCGCGGTGATACCGGGTCAGCAGCGGTAGTTGATAAAGCGGCTGGTTGTCATATTTACCGATGTCCGATTCGATGCCGTGGCGTTGCTGGTAGTGCACCAGTTGGCGACCGTCATGCCCCACCGATTGCAGTAGCAGGGAATAGGCATTGACCGCGCCGCCTTTGACGACAGGCAGCTCGCGAAACGCCGGGTTGTCGAGCTTTGATAGAAGCTGTTCGCGGTTGCTCATGCGGCGTTCAAGATGCGAATAGAGCTGACGCGAGCGCGCCAGTCCCAGCGCTGCCTGCAGACCGCCCAGTTTCAGGTTGATGCCCAGCGACTCGCCCGTCAGGTTGCCGAAACGGGTATAGGCACGGATACGTCTGGCCCGGTCATCGTCATCGGTCATCACGAAGCCGCCTTCGCCGGTCGAGATGAACTTGCAGTCATGGGTGCTGAAACAGCTGATATCGCCATGTCGCGCGAGCCACGTGCCGTCCAGCCGGGTCATGTGGGCGTGGGCCAGGTCCTGAATCAAGGTGATACCGGCTTGCCGCAGAAACGCCCAGGTGTCTTTCGAGCGGATCGGATACCCCCACATGGGCACTTCGATGACTGCGCAGGTACGGGGTCCGATACAGCGCTGCAGGTCTTCCGGGTCCAGGCCGAAGCTGTCCGGCGCGACATCACAGAACACCGGCACAAGCCCCAGTGAGAGAATCGGCAGGACCGTACAGATCGGGCCTGTCGGCGCAACGATGACTTCATCGCCCGGCCTGAAGTCGACGCCGGCAAGCGCAGCAGTTACCGACGCCGCACCCGAAGAAACGGCGATCACATGCCTGATGCCATACAGCGCCGAAAGTGCTGCTTCGTATTCTTCGACCACCTGCGAAGTGCCTGTCAGGCCCGAATGCAGGGCGCGCTCCAGCTCATGCAGGTCATCGATCGAATGCATCGGCCCTTTCTGGGTAATGGTGCGCATCTGGGTAATGGTTCGCAGGTTCATTGCGCCACCTTGATTCCTACCAGGTCCCACAGCGCATCGTCTGCAAAAACCCGGTCGACCATTCGCCGGAAGTTGGGAAACATCTTCAGGTCTGCGGTTTCCTGCTGGCTGAAGAAGCGCGCATGCTCGACTTCCCGGTTATCCGGGCAGGCAAGCAGACTGGTCGCCGTGACATAAATCAGGTCCAGGTGATAGTGCGGGCCGCGTTTATCGTCGATGTATTCGCACAGTACTCTGTAAGGCTGATGCAGTACGGTGACATCGGTTTCGACGTCGGCGAGCTCTTCATCGCGCTCGCCGAGCAGCTCGGCATGAATACCGGTTTCCTCGAAAATTTCCCTGAGCACTGCGACGTCCGGGGTTTCTCCCTGTTCGATGTGCCCGCCCGGGTAAAGCCAGACTCCGAGCTTGCGGTGATGCAGCAGCAGCATCTTCCGTTCCGGGTTCAAGACGAACCCGGACGCGGTGAAATGCCGATCCAGTTGTGAGCGATCGAGTGGGTCGGTCATTTATGCGGCACCATACTGGTTGATGCGATCAGCCATGTAGTCGAGTTCCGCCCGGGTAATGTCCGGATGCACCGGAATCGTCGTCATGCCAGCCAGCAGCGCTTCCGCATTCGGGCATTCGTTGCGGTACTGCGCGAGTGCCGGAAATTCATAGAGCGCCTTGCACCCGTAACGCTTGATGTCGGACGGGATACCGGCCTCGTCGAGGTAGTCGATGAATGCACGGTTGTCGGCGAAGTGCAGCTCAAGGTTCAGGAAGTAATAGTTGGGCACACCGCCCTCAATGATCTTTTTCTCCCGGACCTTGCTGTGGTCGAGCCTGGCAAGAAAGTAGGCTGCGTTCTCTCTGCGTTGCTGGATCTGGCCTGTCAGTGAGGCCAGGCGGCTGCCACCCAGTGCCGCCGGCAGTGCCGCGAGTTTGTAGTTAAGGCCGAAATCCTTGCCATTGAGGTTGCCGAAACGACTGTAGTCGCGGCAGCGCTGGGCCAGTTCCTGATCGTCGGTGAGAATGAAGCCTCCTTCACCGGTTGCCAGTGGCTTGCGTTCATGGGTACTGAAGCAGGAGAGGTCGCCGAACTGCGACAGCGGGCGGCCTTCCAGGGTAGTGCCGTGCGAATGAGCCAGGTCCAGAATGAGCTTGATACCCAGCTCGTGGGTCAAGGTGCGTAATTCGTCGACTTCCGTCGGATAGCCCCACATCGGAATATCGATGATGGCCTTGGTGCGTGCCGTTATCCGCGCTTTTATTGACACAGGATCGGCGCCAAAGCCATGGGCCCGGGTGTCGACAAAGATGGGGTTGGCCCCGGCCGCGATGATTGGGTAAATCGTGCACAGCGGGCAACTTGGGGTCAGCAGAACGTCGTCGCCCGGACCGACACCGGATGCATAAATAGCCACGCTTAACGCTGCGCCGCCTGACGATACGGCAATGGCGTGTTGCGCTTCGAACCAGGCGGCGAGTTTGCTTTCGTACTCACCGACCACATCGCTGGTGCCCGACAGTGGGCGTTCCAGCGCCAGTTGCATGGTCAGCAGGTCATCGGTATACACCGGACGATATTTATCCGAGACAGCAGGTCGAGCAGTTGCGCTATTGGAAAGACTGGACATTTTTGCAGGCTCCGAAAACAGGCATTGGGTTGACGTAGAGGGTCAGGCGCTCAGAGCAAGGTCTGGTCGAGCCATGGCGTCTGCATTACAAATGCTCTCGATGACCTGGTAGGTCGGTCGCAGGCTTTCGAAGCTCGCTTCATAGGCGGCATTGGTGCGAACGGAGTGAAAAAACTGTTCCAGCTCGCCGAAGTAGCCGCTGCGCTCATACCCGGAATCAAGAGGCCCCGGCTGCCATGCGCCTCTCCAGCGTTTGCCCGGGCCGGTAGCGCTGGTGCCGTGTTCCGGCTCGTGCATGGTGATGTTCCACAGGTTATTGAGCTCAACCATCATCGAGTTCGAACTGACGATCTTCATGTCGAATTCGAAGTAGGGGAACATGGTGCCGCTGAGCAGGCTGACACTGGCGCCCGTGGTGAACTGCAGCTCCAGACTGACCAGTAACGAGTCGCCATGACGCTGTACTCGGGATTCGATATCACGCAGCTCGCCGCCGCCGAACGTGACGCCCAGGTCGATCGTATGGATGGCCTGGGCGAGCAGGAAAGATCTCAACGTCGAATCGAGGCCCCAGAGTGGCGATGTGGGCTTGCTGGCGTAGTGGTTGAGCTGGATATGTACGATCTGGCCGAATTGCTCGGCACTGGTCATCTGGCGCAACTGGCGCATGGGCTTGGCAAATTTGAAGTTCATACCGACGCCGGTGATCACTTTCGCGCGGCGACTTGCATCGATCAGCTCCTCCAGTTCGGCAAGGGTGAAGCAGGGTGGCTTCTCGACAAAAACATGCACGCCTCTGGCCATCGCTTTGAACGCAAGATCGCGATGAGCCTGCGGCGGGCAGGCCATGACGACCGCATCGAGTCCGGCGTTTGCGAGCATGTCATCGAAATTGTCCGTGATCATCACGTTCGATACGAAACGATTGATTTGCTCGGCTCGACTGCGATCACTGTCGCAGACCGCCACAATACGAATGTCCGGCATTTGCAAAAGCGTGGGCAGCAGATTTTCCTGCATCTGTGCGCCGAGGCCAACGATGCCAACTTTGAGTCCAGTCATAATCATCTCCGTCTTGAAAAGTCAGATGTAGTTCATTGGAAAACAAGGGCAAGCGCGTACACCAATCCCGTGACGGATTGCCCGAAGGGCAAACTGAATGAGTTCGGTGTTCGTTTCGAGTCGGTAGAGCAGGGCAGCAGTGCCCTAAGGTATGGGGGCCGTCGGGCAGGGGGGACTGCCATCATGTGTGGCAGGCTGGCTTGTGACGGTCGGCATCAAGTCAGGGGCGTTAGATATCCTTGGCAACCGGTCACGCACGTTGCACATCAGGACAGAGGATGGACGATTAAGGGTGTTTGGCAAGCGGGGAGGGAGGTAGCCTTTATTGCTCTGACTGATTCCGGTGAGGAACAGTACGCTGGTAAAAGACTCATGCGGTGCGTTACGCAGGGAGCGATGGTTTTTGTTCGGGCAAGTATTCATATATCGAATCCTCCATGAACATCTGGTTCTTCCGTGGCCCGCTGACAATTCCCGTGGGGAACATCTCATCGGTTAGTTGCACTAACCCAGTGCGGGAACGAATCTAACCCAGCCCTTTACCCATGGCAATAAACGAGTCTAGATCAAAAAAACATAAAAAAAGATTATGCAGATTATGCTTTCGTATTAAGTTCATTGAGATACTTTAAAATGCTTTTGATATTCAACGACTTTTTCAGATATTCTTGGTGTTTGCTGGCTTTTTGCCAATCGTGGGTAGGAAGATTATTCATGTTTCACGCGATTTTTAGCAGGCGTGAATCGATTGCGTATCATAAGTTTATCTGACGCATTGGATTCTGAAGTGCCGAGCCTCGCGACTCGTGGTAACCCAACCCCAAAAAGGAGCATGCATGACCTCTTTCAGCACCGCAGCCCAGGATGCCAAGGCTCGGGCGGAACAGTCCTCAACGCGTATAGCGTTTTTCATTGCCGGTTTCAGTGTGGCTTCCTGGGCGCCACTGGTGCCTTACGTCAAACAGCGGATGGGTCTTGATGAGGGCACGCTCGGGCTTTTGTTGCTGTGCCTCGGCGTAGGCTCGATTCTCTCGATGCCGTTGGCCGGTGCGCTGGCTGCGCGGTTTGGCTGTCGGCGGTTGCTGGTCTGCTCGACGGTATTGATCTGTCTGTGTCTACCGCTATTGGCGACGATATCCAGTCTGCCGCTACTCATAGCCACGCTGTTCCTGTTTGGCGCGAGCATGGGGGGGGTGGATTGCACGGCCAACGTTCAGGCTGTGATTGTCGAGCGTGCCAGCGGCAAGACCATGATGTCCGGGTTCCATGGCCTGTTCAGCCTTGGCGGTATTGTCGGCGCTGCCGGTGTAGCCGGTCTGCTCAGCCTGGGTATTTCACCTTTCCAGTCGATGCTCGTCGTGGTGATGCTGACCTTGATAGCGCTGGCCAAGGCCGCTCCGAACCTGTTGCCTTACGGCAGCCCGTCCGATGGACCTGCCTTTGCGATCCCGCGGGGTGTGGTGCTGTTCATCGGTCTGCTGTGCTTCACCGTCTTCCTGGCCGAAGGCGCAATGCTGGACTGGAGCGCCGTGTTCCTGACGTCATTGCGCGGTGTCGAAGCGTCCTACGCCGGGCTTGGCTACGCAGTCTTTGCTGTGACCATGACGCTGGGGCGGCTGTCTGGCGATGCCATTGTGCGACGGGTCGGCTCCAATCGGGTCATTATTCTGGGCGGGCTGTGTGCTGCGGGCGGCCTGGCGGTTGCCACGCTGATTCCGGTCTGGCAGGCGGCGTTGCTGGGTTACGCACTGGTGGGGGCAGGGTGCTCGAACATCGTGCCGGTCTGCTACAGCGCAGTCGGTCGGCAGAAGACCATGCCGGAAAGCGTGGCGATCCCGGCGATCACCACGGTCGGTTACGCCGGGATTCTGATTGGTCCTGCGGCAATCGGTTTCATCGCCCATGTCAGCAGCCTTGAGTTGGCGTTCATGATCGTTGCCGTGATGTTGCTGGGCGTGGCAATAGGTGGCAGCAAACTCAGGACCTGATTCTGACTACAACGTGCGCGCCATCCCCGACACCCGGATCGAACTCCCGGGCTGCTCGGGGATTTCGGCGCGCAGACGTGACGGGCTGCCCATGTCCTCGCCCTGAATAATGTCTATCAGACCACCGTGCGGCCAGCCTGTGTCGCGCAGATAACCACCCAGGGCAGCCGTGGCCGCACCGGTAGCCGGGTCCTCATAAACGCCACCGAAGGCAAACGGGTTACGGGTGTGGAACAGCTGTTCGGTTTCGGCCCATACCAGCAAAATAGTCGCCCAGCCTTCGCGGACCATCAGCTCCCGACCGGCCTGCTGGTCATACTGCATGGCCTTGAGCTGCGCCCGGCTTTTTAGCGCCAGCACCAGGTGCCCGGCACCGCCGTTGATGTGCGCTGGCTTGATGCGTTCATCCAGATCGCTGTGCGTATAGCCGAATAGCGCCAGGGCTTCTTCCAGCAACTGCGCGCTGATCGGCTTGCTGAAGGTCGGCGGCGATTGCAACGCTGCCGAAGTCAGAGAGCCTTGCGCATGGCCCTCGACGGTGATCTGCGCCTGATTGAGTGTCAGGCTGAACACGCCGTCGCCTTGCCGTGCCGCCAGCGCAGCGCCCAAAGCGATGGTCGCGTGTCCGCAGAACGGGACCTCTGCCAGCGGCGAGAAATAACGCACCCGCCAACGGCCTTCCACAGGCGCGGCAAACACGGTTTCGGAAAATCCGACCTCGGCGGCAAGCTGCTGCATGACGACGTCATCGGGCAACGCATCGCCAATCCACACGCCTGCCGGGTTTCCACCGCGATCGCCATCGCTGAACGCAGCCAGTTTGAGTATTTCAGTTGTCATTGAAGGGTGTCCTTGCCGTGGTCAGTGGGCGACAGTGTGCTCTTGGGGTAAAGGGATAATCCAGTGAGAAAAACAGGCGGGATATGGAAGTATCGCTCTCACTTCTGCAAGAAGTCTCTGATCGTCGTCGCGTATGGATGCCAGCGAGTGGCCTCGATCTCCTGCCGGAAATATGCGATACGATCAGCGTCTGACCACGATGCGATCTCGCAAAGATCCGCTTCGCGCAGCTTGCGGTAAGCCCGCACTGCATTTGCCCGAGCGCCCTCAAGCGCCGGATCGTCGAGACCAAACACGCGAATGGTCTCTGTGGCGCAGCTATTCTCGTGATCACTCAGGTTGTTACGGGCGAGTACCTTTCCAGATGAGTGGAAATACAGGTAATGCTCTGGATCATGTTTGTCAGGTTTGATGAGGAGGTCGGGGTTATAGGGAGGAGCCGAGCGTCGATCCTTGTGATGACCGCAATGTTGCGTACTTCCACATGCAAGAAAAAGGTTACTCCACTCGAATGTCAGTTGCGGGTAGTGTTTCGGATTCTTTCGCCGAAAATGCTCAATATGGCCTTCATGAAAAACGGCCCCCTCGCAGTAAGCGCATCGCGCGCCTTACTCTGCTGCGTCTTCTGTAGTTACACCGTGGATGCCTTGTAGCTGGACGAGCGCAAAACGCAGCTGTTTCTTGCAGGTCCCGTGAAAGTCTGACCATTGGTGTGTTGGATGAGCGTAGTCGGCGAGGCAGAGAGGGGCGTCTACAGAGGCACGATCCAGTTTGAGCACGACGGTCAACCCTCGGTGTTCGAGTGTTTTTGCAACTTGAGCGCCTGAAAGCGGATCAGTCTGTCGGCATCCAGAATTACCTGATGCTGTGCTCCATAAAAGTCGAGCCGCTTTTTTCGTAATGTCAGACCGTCATGGTCTTCATGCGTACCGTTTTCGATTTTTGCCGCGTATTCGGCTACCCAGTGTGCTTCATTCACAGGCGGAGTGGGGTTTACACCCATGATGTCGTTGAGGGCTACGGCGCTTTCAACGCCTTTGACTTCCTGTGAAGCACAGGTAGCGTGCCAGTTTTCATTGGCGTCCTGAAATACCATGCGTATGCATTCGCGCTTTACCGTCGAAAGCACCTGCGGGCTATGCGTACCTACAATGAACTGGATGTTCGGAAAGGCTTTGCGAAGGCTGGCAATCACGCGTTGCTGCCACGCCGGATGCAAGTGCAAATCGACTTCATCGATCAATACAATGCCGGTTGTCTGCAGCGAGGCCTGCTCTTTGAGGTGGCCATTCAGGCGAGAACAACGAAGCGCCAGATCAGCAACCAGCGTAATCATGGCGCGTACACCATCGCTGAGCAGGCTCAGTGGCAGTGCAGAGTGATCGGCATGAAACATGGACAGCTCTTCAAACGTCAGACTGTAATGGAAGTCGCTCCAGCCTTCTTCAGCCATCACCTCGTTCACTGCGTCTCTAATGCCCTGCAAGCGAGGCTCAAGATTGGAATGCTCGTAGCCGGGCTGCTGTTTTTGTTGAATGACGGCCAGGGTCGCCTTCCTCATCCACTCCTGTAACTGCACATAAGTAGAGAACGCGGACAGGCAATCTTCGTAACCGGCAGTGCGACTCTCGGTCAGGATCGCTTTGCTGGACACGGTTTTATGACTGACCCAGAGTCGCCTCGAACTGTAATAGCGCACAACAGGCAGCGAAGTCGCCGAATCGCTGCGCAGCATTGACTGAAGTTCTTTCCCCCATGCCGCCAACGGCTCGGCTTGTTTGGTGGTAGTTCGGCTCTTGGGACCGTTAAGCGCCCGTTGCCAACGCATCGCAGGGTTGGACATTTCTGCATTGATGACCACTGGAAATTGCTGCTCGCTTTCAAAACCTTCGCCTACCCGTGCATAACGGGCGTCAGTGCGCTCGATATGCTTGGACACTCCCTGATCAAATGAACCAACTAAGGGGCCCAGAGCAGCAACAATGGCTTCAAGAACCGACGTCTTGCCCTGCCCGTTGCGAGCGGAAATTACCGTCAATTGCGGATCGAATTTGATATCAAACTCTGCAAAGCGACGATAGTTCGTAAGGCAAAGCTTGGTCAGATTCATAGGTTTCTTCTGGCTGTACGACGTTCGCACATACTAACAGTGCTGACTCCCGAGTGTCCGCGCAAACCCGTTTTCTCAAAGCACCTCACACCTTGCCATACGCCGCTGCACTAAACGTTCACGCAATGCGTCATAGGCCCAGTTGAACAGCATGGTGTATGGCAGAAACATCAGCAGCAGGCCGATATCCAGCCAGAATGCTTCCATCAGGCTGATCGTCAGCCACCATGCGGCCAGTGGCACGACGGCCAGAATCAGTCCGGCTTCGAAACCTGTTGCGTGCAGCACGCGAGTGGTCAGGCTCATGGCAAACCCGTACCTGTTGCGCAGTCTGTCGAACAGGGCGTTGTAGAGCATGTTCCAGAGCATGGCGATGGTGGAGATCATCACTGTCATGGCGCCCATCATTGCCAGCGAATGGTTCATGAGCCAGGCCAGCAGCGGCGCGACCAGAATCACGCCGCCGATCTCGAACAGGCTGGCGTGCAGCGCCCTTTCACGCAGGGTTTTGGACGCTACGGATGCGGGCTGGCTGGCGTGTTGTGGGCTGTTACTCATGATAAGACTGTCCTTCGTGCTCGTGGGTGGCAGCATTATCATCGGTGTTTGCGTTAAGCTGAAAATCAATACCATCGGTAAAGCCGATAAGAGAGTGTCATGAGTTATTCACCGGAAGCCCTGGAAGCCTTCGCCCAGATTGCCGCATTGGGTTCGTTCAGTGCAGCCGCACGCCGTCTGGGCAAGAGTCAGTCGACGATCAGTGAAGCAATCGCCCGCCTGGAGATCGATCTCGGGCTGGAGCTGTTCGATCGCTCTTCCAGGCAACCGGTTCTGACTGAAGCAGGGCGGGTCATGCTCGGCCGTGTCGATGACCTGTTGTGCGCCTCGGACCGACTGCGCCGGGCTGCTGCGCGGCTTGCGGCAGGCGTCGAGCCAAGGCTGACGCTGGTGCTGTCGGACGCCAACCAGTTTGCCGATTTCGAGCGGCTGATGACCGAGCTGGATCAGCGCTTTCCAGAGCTGGAGATGGAATGCGTATTCGCCGAGCACGGTGATGCCATCAGCCTGGTGCAGTCGGGCAGGGCATCATTGGGGCTGCTGTCGGCGCAAGCCAGCTACCCACCGGAGATCGGTCACGCGACCATCGACGAAAGTGCCGATTTCGGTCTGTTCGTCTCGCATAAACATCCACTCGCCGCGCTGGAACGGGTCGATTATCAGCAACTGGCGCGTTACCGCGCATTGCGCCTCAACACGCTGGTCGAGCACAGCATCCCCACCGACGACCTGCCCACCAGCGGCCATCGTCATTGGTCAGCGCCCAATTACCTGCTGTTGATGGACATGGCTGCCTTCGGTTTTGGCTGGTCGGCGTTGCCGCGCTGGCTGGTGTCGCGCTATTCGGGCGGGCTGCTCAAAGAGCTGAAAGTCTCGGGCTGGCCGCGTCGCTCGGCGGTCGATGTCATCTGGTCATTCCAGCGCAGCCTGGGGCCAGCTGGTGCATGGCTGCTGGAGTCGCTGGTGCCGTTTGCCGGAGAGTAAACGGATCGGTTTTCATAACCGACAGTCAGCAGTCGCGAGGCTTGCTGATTTCCAGCTATAAAGCACAGACCTTCAACACTGTCGGGCAGGGTAACGCATGACATTCGACTGGCACTCCGATTCTGTTACACGTGATACCCCGGTGGACGACCGCTACCGAAATACGCAGAACGTGAGGCGCTTCATGACCGGACAATGCGGGCCGTCGTTCAGGTTAGACCGGCCATTCATGGTGTGGATCACTAATGGCGAGCCGAAAAACATGGGCCAGGTTGCGGATGAATGGTTGCGTCTGCGGACAGCAGGATCGGAATGAGCTGACGTTGTGTGCTGTTGGAGGGCTGCCCGCCCGGGCTCGCTCTGGCTGTCTCGAGAAGCACATACCGCTCTGACTTTTCGAAAATCATCGATTTTCGAATGCAAAATGCCATTATTTTTGCAACCGAGCGTTTTTTCTCGTAGCGTGCTCGTGCCGCCCTGCCTGACGGGAACGCGGCGCAACCAACGCCGCAGGTGCCTCCGCCGTGACCCCGACAGATCTACAACATCTCCAGAGCCGATTATCGGCTTTGGAGCAGGAAAACGCCTCGCTTAAAGAGCGCCTGAGCGTCAGTGGTCACGAGGCCGAAAACGCCCTGGCGCACTCTCAGGAGCGTTATCGTTTTCTGTTCAACGCGATGGATGAAGGCTTTTGCATCATCGAGTTCTTTGACGGCCCGCATGGCCCGCTGAGCGATTACATTCATATTGAAGCCAACCCGGCTTACGAGTATCACGCCGGCATTCCCAATGTGGTGGGCAAGAAGCTACGCGAGATGGTTCGCGACGAGGCGGATGGCTGGGTCGAGTTCTACGGCAAGGTATTGCGCACCGGTGAGCCGGTCCGCTTCGAGCGCGAGTTGGTGGCAACCGGACGCTTCCTGGCACTGACCGCGTTCCGTATCGAGCCTGCCAGCCGCAAGCAGGTAGCGGTGTTATTTCAAGACATCACCGAACGCAAGCGCGCAGAGCTGGCGTTACAGCAGATGAATGAAACGCTGGAGGCACGTATTGTCGAGGCCGTCGCCGAGCGCAATGTGCTCGCCGATGTCGTCAATGGCACCAATGCATTCATCCATGTCATCGACGCCAATTACCGCTGGATGGCCATCAATGGCTCAGCGCTGCGCGAGTTCGAGCGTCTTTTTGGCGTCCGTCCTCAGGTAGGCGACAATATGCTCGACCTGCTGGACGACTGTCCACAGAGCAAAGCAGGTCTTAAACAGCGCTGGACGCGGGCGTTGGCGGGCGAGGAGTTTGCCGAAAGCGTCAGCTTCAGCGATTCGAATGATCCGGCCAGCCACTTCGAAATGCGCTACAGCACGCTTCGCGATGCACAAGGCCAGGCCATTGGCGCATATCTGTTTGCCTACGACGTCAGCGAACGGTTGCGCGAGCAGGAACGCCTGGCTCAGGCTGAGGACGCCTTGCGTCAGTCGCAGAAGATGGAAGCGGTTGGTCAGTTGACTGGCGGTATCGCCCATGACTTCAACAACCTGCTGACCGGTATAACCGGCTCGCTGGAACTGCTCAAGACGCGCATGAGCCAGGGCCGTTTCACTGAAATAGATCGCTATATAGGGGCTGCGCAGGATGCATCCAAGCGTGCAGCGTCGCTGACTCACCGCCTGCTGGCGTTTTCACGTCGACAGACGCTGGACCCCAAGGCTGTCGACATCAACCGGCTGGTGATCGGGATGGAAGAGCTTATTCGACGCACGGTCGGACCTCACATCACGCTGGAAGTCGTGACCTCAGTCGGGTTGTGGTCGACGTTCATTGACGCGCCGCAACTGGAAAATGCGCTGTTGAACCTGTGTATCAATGCCAGGGATGCCATGCCGCGAGGCGGGCGAATCACCATCGAAACCGCCAACCGGTGGATTGACGAGCGCGGCTCCCAGAGCCGGGACCTGATACCGGGGCAATACCTGTCGCTGTGTGTCAGTGACACCGGTACTGGCATGTCGCCTGAGGTTATCAACCGCGCGTTCGACCCGTTTTTCACCACCAAGCCACTGGGGCAGGGCACGGGTCTGGGATTGTCGATGGTGTACGGTTTTGTGCGCCAGTCCGGGGGGCAGGTGCGTATCTACTCTGAACCTGACCAAGGCACGACCATGTGCCTGTACCTGCCGCGTCACTACCTTGGGGTCCCGGAAGAAGTCGAGGCTGTCGAGACTTGCGAATCGGCTGCGCAGACCGAGCGTACGGTGATGATTGTCGACGATGAGCCGACCATCCGCATGCTGGTGGCTGAAGTGCTGGAGGATCAGGGGTATATCCCGATCGAGGCGGGCGAGGGGGCGTCTGCGCTGAAGATGCTGGAGTCCGATATGCGTATCGACCTGCTGGTGACCGATGTCGGGTTGCCTGGCGGCATGAACGGTCGGCAACTGGCAGATGCTGCGCGCATCATTCGACCAGACCTTAAAGTGTTGTTCATCACCGGTTATGCGGAGAACGCCATCATTGGTAACGGCCACCTGGATCCGGGGATGTGGGTGCTCACCAAGCCGTTCACCATGGACGCGCTCGCCAGCCGCATCTACGAAATGATCGAACGCAAGGATTAAGCCCAAAAACCGTCAGCGGGCAGGCAGCGTCTGGAATTCGCCTTTCGACAGGCCCTGCACGTCGTTGCCCATGCTGTCACGGATGGTCAGGTCGGCACCTTGGTCGGTCAACGCCTTGAGCACTTCAGTGCGTTTGAACAGCGCCGCGTACATGGCCGCCGTCTGCCCGGCATTGTTGGTCAGGTTTGGGCCGCAATCGGCCTGAACCAGACGCTTGGCGATGCTCAGTTCGCCCTTGAAAATCGCGCCCATCAGTGCGGTGTTGCCGCGATTGTCCTTGGCACAAGGGTCCGCACCCGCACTGATCAGGCGTTCCACCGAGTCTTGATGGCCGTGATAGGCCGCCAGAATAAGGCCGGTATAGCCTTGTTCGTCACGCACGTTGAGGTCATAACGGGCTTCGATGAAGGTGTCCAGCATCGGGTTGTTGCCTTCACGGGACGCGTCGAAAAACAGCGTGCGCAGCTGGCTGGCGGTCTGTTCAGCGGTCAGTTCGGGAGCGGCTGCCGGGGCAGGTGGTGTTGCGTTTGCGGCTGCAGCAAACAGCAGCAAGGCATAGATCAGATTTTTCACAGGCGTTCTCCTGGCTGGAACCGCCCCGGCGTCGGAAACGCCAGGGCGGGACATCAGATCATCAGTCTTTGAGGCTTGCAGCCAGCGACTTGACCTTGCTCAGATCGCCCTTGGCGACTTCGGTTACCCGAGTGCCGTAGTCCGGATCTGCCTTGTACAGGAACGACAGCATGATGTTCTTGCTTTCGGTGTCGGTGTCAGCCAGCGACTCACCAAAGCTCTGTACCAGGTCGGTCTTCTCTTTAGGGCTGTAGGAGCGATACAGATCACCCGCCTGCTTGAAGTTCTGCTCACGCGTAATCTTCGCTTGCTGGGTGGTGCCGCTGATCGGCAGTTCGCTGTAGCGCGCTTTTTCGTCGGCTGGACGCGGCTCCAGACGGCTCGGCTCATAGTTGACGCCGCTGGTGGTGTGACCGGTATTCAGAGCACCGTCCTGATTGCCGTTGTTCACCGCAACCTTGGGCTGGTTGACCGGCAGGCTCAGACCATTCGCGCCCAGGCGATACATCTGGGTGTCGGCGTAGGAGAACACACGGCCTTGCAGCAGACGGTCCTCGGAAGGCTCGATACCAGGAACCAGGTTAGCCGGGGCCATGGCGACCTGTTCGGTTTCCTGGAAGAAGTTGTCGACGTTCTTGTTCAAGACCATCTGACCGATTTTCTTCTCAGGGACGTCGGGCCAGATCTTGGTGGCGTCCAGTGGGTCGAAGTCGAATTTCGACAGCTCTTCAGGCTTCAGGACCTGAACGTACAAGTCCCATTTCGGGAAATCGCCTTTTTTGATGGCACCGACCAGATCGTTGGTCAGGTGGCTGTAGTCCTTGGACTGGACCTGAGCGACTTCTTTCGGATCGAGGTTCTTGATGCCTTGCAGGCTCTTCCAGTGGAACTTGACGTAGTGCACTTCGCCTTTGGCATTCACCAGTTTGTAGGCGTGCACGCCGTTGCCGTCCATGAAGCGATAGCCTGCAGGCGTACCCTCATTTGAGTACAGCAGGGTCAGCGTACGTGTGGCTTCCGGAACATGCGAGAAGAAGTCAAAGCGACGCGAATCGTTGTCCAGGTTGGTACGCGGGTCAGGCTTGAAGGCGTGGACCATGTCCGGGAACTTGATGGCGTCACGGATGAAGAAGGTCGGAAAGTTGTTGCCTACCAGGTCCCAGTTACCGTCTGCCGTGTAGAACTTGGTGGCGAAGCCGTGTGGGTCGCGCAGGGTTTCAGGTGAGTGGTTGCCATGAACAACGGAGGAAAAGCGCACGAAGACCGGGGTTTTTTCGCCCGATTTGAACACCGTGGCCTTGCTCAGATCGCTGATATCGGCCGATGCGGTGAACTCGCCTTTGACACCCGTGCCGCGGGCATGGACCACGCGCTCCGGGATACGCTCGCGATCAAAGCGCTGCAGCTTTTGCAACAGCTGCACATCTTGCAGCAGGACAGGCCCTTGGGCGCCTGCAGTCTGAGAGTTCTGATTGTCGCCGACGACGGCACCATTGTCGCGAGTCAGGGTGTCTGCTGCATAGGCGGTCGGAACCGTAACGAGACCGACTGCAGTCAAACACACCATGTGTCTGGACCAGTTTAATAACGGCATTTTGAATCCCTCATATTTTTAGTAGGCCGGTTAATCTTAGGCGCGTGAGGGCAGGGCGGTGATTATAAAAATATATCGGGGTGATTAAGATAAATACTGAGGGGGGAGCGGAACCGAGTAAAAACGTTCACAATTAGTTGAGGGGTTTCTTGGCTATGAAGAAGGCGGGCGATAGGCAGGTGCATAAAAAAGAAAGGATTTAGTTTTGTATCTTCATGAAAAATGAAGGTTTTTATTAAATGTCGATATTAATTAAAAGTGCGTCTAATTACGCTCTATAAAGCTAAGTAATAATCATTATCGCCATGAGTGTTCGTCAATAATAAAACCTCTGGCGTCACAGTGTGGAACGATCGTGCAACTGCATAACGTAATATTCAAAATTGCTGGCTTTTTGATATTGTCTTTTGAGGTCGTCGTATAAGTTACAACTAAGTTACTCTGCGGCAAAGTGACATTGTCTGTTTTGAAAGCGCTGACGCGCTATCATGTGGCCACACCCAGTGCTGCCACACCGCGTTTAATGGAGTCCCTCGTCTCATGCCCACCATCATGTTGCTACAAACCCCGCCACCGGAGTTCATCCGTAGCCAGATCCAGCAGATGGTCGTGGACTACGTGACCGACATCAGCATGGTAGCCATTGCGCCGAGCAATCCTCTGTACAACCTTTATCAGTATGGCGTGGGGTATGAAGTGCATCTCTACCTGAATGCCATGGACGGCTCGCAAAACCTGTCGGTCGAGCTGATCGTCGCGCTGGACGATGAGGACCCGGAAACCGTATTGGGTTTTTTACTGTACCTGCCCGTGCAGGATGATCTGCGGGCCTGCGCCGTGGCCTATATCGCGGTGCGCGAAAGCCATCGTCGCCAAGGCATTGCACGATCAATGCTGAATAAAATGGTCGGTCGCTACCCGCACGCAGAACTGTATTGCGTAGTGGGCAAAGTTGAGTATTTCGAGGCGATGGGCTTCCAGGTCCTGGGTGCGCGCGGCCCGCAGGTCATCATGAATACCCTGGATCACGGAACGGACGGCCTGCTTGCGGTCATGGACATCGCTCCGGTCTACAGCTCGGTGGAGGTGCGTCAGATTCATGCGTACCTGCTCAAACAGCATGGCAAGAGAGCAATGGTCGATGCAGAGAAGCAGCGTGACCGCCATCTCGACCGCATGACCCGGGATGCCAAGGCATTCGCCGAGCAGCGCCTTGAAAAGCAGGGCTTGCCGGAGGGCGTTCCGCAAGCGTCAAGGCTGCACTGACAGCCAATATGCCGCGCAGGCAGACCTGTACTGATAGAGGGTATTAGTCGCACAAGCGCTATCTGTCAAAGCCATCTATCAAAAAAGTGAGGAGCTTTGGAACGATCCAAATGGGGTGAAGTCATTATGATATCACGACTGCTTGGTCGCTCTCTCAGGCACGGATGTCACTCCTCATTCAGCAACAGGTAAGCCTCATGAATTTCCTGCGTCAGTCCAAGTTTTCGACCAAGCTTCTTTCGGCATTCATTTTCTGTGCACTGATCACACTGGCCGTTGGTGGCCTGGGCATGGTCGGGGTTACCCGCTTGGGCAACGCGCTTGAACTTACCTTTTTCAACAACCTTGTTTCTGTCAGCAACACCAATGAAACGCTGACCAGCCTCACCGCACACAACCGTGGACTGTACCGTTTGCTGGATGCGCAGGATGGCGGTGTCCCTGAAGCCGACAAGGAACGTGTTCGTCAGGCGTTGAGCGAAGATCTGGCTCGCGCGCAGAAAGTGTTTGCGACTTACCGTGCCACGCCTCTGGAAGATGACGAGCGTGCCGCCGGTGACCAGTTTGAGCTGATGATGCCCGGCTACGTTGCCGGAGCCCAGCAGGTCGTCGATCTGATCAGGGCCGGTGATAACGACGCTGCCCGCACCCGACTGAACACACTGTCCTCGGAAGGCTTTACCAAGGTGCGTAGCTATTTGCGTACTATGATTGATTCCAACAACCGTCAGATCAAAGAGGGTGCTGCGGCCGCTGCCAGTCTGCGGAACTCTTCGGTGATGATGCTGGAAATCGGCGTGGCCATCGCCTTTCTGGTGGCAATCATGCTGGGACTGTTGATCACCCGCATGATTACCCGGCCGTTGGCGGTCGCGGTGGCAAGTGCTCAGCGCATTGCCGGTGGCGACCTGACCCAGCCGATTGTTTCTGACCGTGGTGATGAGGCTGGGCAACTGCTGAACGCGCTGTCCGACATGCAGACCGGTCTGAAAAATACCATTCAACAAATTGCCAGTGCTTCGGACCAGTTAGCCTCTGCTGCCGAAGAATTGAGTTCGGTTACCGATGAAAGCACCCGTGGACTGACTCGCCAGAACGACGAAATCCAGCAGGCTGCGACTGCTGTGAATCAGATGACTGCTGCGGTTGAAGAAGTGGCGCGTAATGCAGTGTCGACGTCCGAAGCGTCGAAGGCTGCAACTGATGATGCAGTCGATGGTCGTGGTCAGGTGGATCACACGGTCAAGGGCATCACCACCATGGTGCACGAGATTACCGAGTCCACTGGCGCTGTGTCAGAACTGGCCGGGCACGTGCGGGAAATCAGCAAGGTGCTGGACGTGATTCGCAGTATTGCCGAACAGACCAACCTGCTGGCCTTGAATGCCGCCATCGAAGCCGCGCGTGCTGGCGAGCAGGGGCGTGGTTTTGCGGTGGTGGCTGATGAGGTTCGTGCCCTGGCGCACCGTACCCAGGCCTCTACAGTGGAAATCGAAGGCATGATCAGCACCGTGCAGTCCGGGGCCGATGGCGCCGTTGCGGCGATGGGCAAGAGCCTCTCACTGGCCACCAATACTCAGGAGCTGGCGCTGCGTGCCGGTGCCGCGCTGGAAAAAATCACCCTGGGTGTGGCGACCATCAACGAGCGCAACCTGGTCATTGCTTCTGCTTCCGAAGAGCAGGCTCAGGTCGCCCGTGAGGTGGACCGCAATCTGATCAACATTCAGGACCTTTCGACCCAGAGCGCCGCAGGTGCCAACCAGACCAGCGCTTCGAGCCAGGAACTGTCGCGACTGGCCACCTCGTTCAATTCGCTGGTCGCAAACTTCAAGCTTTGAGTTGTTTCAACACGGTACTGTCTGGCGCACGTCTTTGCCTTTTCGGTGGCTAAATTCCGCACTGGCATGAAAAAGGCGTTGCGCCCGACCGGGTCATTTCGCGCATCATAGGCGGACTCAGCCCGAGAGAGACTTTTCATGCCTGTCATTTTCAACACCCTGCGCCTGTCGCTCCCGAGAGTATCGTTATCATTTGTGGCCGTGCTGTGCTCTGGAATCTTTGCCAGTGCTGCGCTGGCCAGCGACGAAACGCAACTGGTCGAATCCATCAACGCCTATCGCGGTCAGGCACAACGCTGTGGCGAGCAGGTATCCATGGAACTGCCGCCACTGACCAGCGATGCACGTCTGGTGCTGCCCGCCAGTGGCAATCTGGACCTGCAACAGGCGCTGACGCGTGCCTCCTATCCAATGGTCACCGTGCAGGCGATCAGTCTGTCCGGCCCCAATGACGCTGACTCGGCACTTAAAGCGGTGCTAGAGAGTTTTTGCCGGGTAGTGCTGGACCCGCAATTCGTCGACATCGGGGTTAGCCGGCAAGGGCGAGACTGGCGCATTGTCCTGGCACGCTCGCTGGTGGCTTCGCGTCTTGGCGATTGGCAGGCAGAAGGGCAAAAGATTCTGGAAATGGTCAATAACGCCCGTACCCAGGCGCGCCAGTGCGGTACGCAATCCTTCGCTGCTACCACGCCCCTGGTCTGGAACCTCGTTCTGGGCACTGCCGCACAACGTCATTCGCAGGCGATGGCCAATCAGAACTTCTTTGACCACAAGGATCGCGATGGCCGTACGCCTGGCGATCGGGCCGAGCTTGCTGGCTATATAGGCCAGCAGGTCGGTGAGAACATTGCCGCAGGCCAGGACAGTGCACGCAAGGTGGTTGACGGCTGGCTGTTGAGCCCGGGCCACTGCGCCAACCTGATGAGCCCTGATTTTCGCGAGCTGGGAGCAGCCTACGCGATGGACCCGAAAAGTGACGCAGGGATTTACTGGACGGCTATGTTCGGCACGCAGCAGTAGCGCCTGCCGCGGCCTTGAACCGATGCGTTAAAAGCGGAATGCCTGACGGCCGATGAGCAGCCATTGGCCATTCTGCTTTTGCCAGATCTGGAAGTTCTCGATTTCGGTCGGCACAACCTTGCCGCTGTTCACTGCCTGTGCCGAGAAATGATTGCGCACCAGGGCGGTGTCGCCGGAAAGAATGATTTTCTGATTGAGCATCTTCAGGTCGTTAAAGGCGCTCTTGCCGGTTTCGATGTCTGCGATGAACGCTTTCTTGTCCTGAATGTTGCCGCTGGAGTGTCCATACGTGAGGTTGTCGGCGGTCAGCGCATTGAGTTGCTTTATGTCCTTGTGCCACATGGCTTGCGTGAGCTTGTCTACCGCCTTGGCAACATCAGTCTCGTCTGAAGTTGCCGCTGCGGCGTAACCGGTAAACAGGCACAGAAACGCCATTAGCAGTGTCAGCTTTTTCATGTTCATCCCTTTTCTTGTCATTATTGAATGTGAGCGAAGCCCGCGCAGATGACTAATTCATCTGTCGTCGTACAACTTAGATCAGGGCAGGCCATTCGACAAGGGGAGATGCCGGGAAGCGCGCTTCCCGGCGATAGCGCTTAAACGCGGAACTGTTTGGTGAGACGGTTCAGGCCGGACGCCAGCGTCGACAACTCGGCAGTGGCGATGGCGGTCTGATTGGAACCCTCGGACGTCTGACTGGACAGGTCACGAATGCTGACCAGGCTCCTGTCGACCTCACGAGCGACCTGGGCCTGTTCTTCGGCAGCCGTAGCGATCATCAGATTGCGTTCGTTGATCTGGCTGATGGATTCGGTAATTTCGAGCAGCGCCTTGCCGGCACCATTGGCCATCTCCAAGGTCTTGTGTGCCTGAACGCTTGTCTGCTCCATGGACGTAACAGCGTTACCGGTGCCGGTCTGGATCGAGCCGACCATCTGTTCGATTTCGCGGGTCGATTGCTGGGTACGGTGCGCCAATGCCCGTACTTCGTCCGCGACCACGGCAAAACCTCGCCCGGCTTCGCCCGCACGGGCTGCCTCGATCGCAGCGTTGAGTGCCAGCAGGTTGGTTTGTTCGGCGATGGCGCGGATCACATCCAGCACCTTGCTGATGTCCGTTGCCATGACCGCCAGGCCCTGCACCTCGGTTGAGGTGATCTGCACTTTGGAGACCATCAGGTTGATCGCCGTGACAGTCTCATCGACCTGCGCACGTCCGGCCATGGCTGCGGTACTCGATTGAGACGTCACCTCCGATGCCGATGCGGCGTTGCTGGCCACCTCCTCTACCGCGGCACTCATCTGGTTGACGGCCGTGGCAGCCATCTCGATTTCGTTGCTCTGGCGCTGAATGGTGCGCGACGCATCTTCGGTGACGGCGTGCATTTCTTCGGAAGTGGCGGCCAGCTGGGTGGAAGAGTCGCCGATCAGGGTCAGGGCACTGCGCAGGTTGGTTTGCATCAACGCCAATGCGGCGATCAGTTTGGCCGCTTCATCACTGCCTTCTTGTGGAATGTCTTTGCTCAGGTCATTGGCCGCGATGCGTTGCGCAATGTTCAGCGACTCACCGATTGGCTGGGTCAGGCTGCGGGTATACATCCAGGCCAGCAGCAGGGTAGCAATCACGCCGACCGCGATAAAAATACTCACCATCAACAAGGTTTGCTGATAAGCGGATTCGGCTTGATCACCCGCTTTTTTCGCTTTGCTGTCGTTGATGCCGATGAGTTTTTTTTGCGTGTTTTCGACCTGATCCGCCGCACTTTTCATGTCGCCATTGGAAATGGCGACTGCCCCTTCCAGATCGCCGGCTGCAACAGCGGCCAGGTAGCGATCCTGGGCTTTTTGATAGTCGACATTGGCTTTGACCAGTTCGTCAAACGTCTGACGCCCTTGAGGGGTAACGATCAGTTTGCTGAGGGAGTCCGAAAGACTGACGATCAATGAGCGGGATTGTTGAATGTCGCTAAGTGCCTTGGTCCTGCGATCCTGCGGTTCAAGGGGGTTACGAAGTCGGGCGTTGTTGCCCCTGATGCTCACAAACTCTTTGTCCAGAGAACCGAGCAGTTTTACGCTGGGCAGCACGTTGGTTTCGAGAAATTTTTCTGCTGTGTTGAGAAGTGCTGCCTGACGCAGGGCCAGCAGGCCTAGTGCAACGATCATCAGGCAGAAAATACCGAAACATACAGCCGAACGCGGTGCAAGATTGAGTTTTCGCAGGATCATTATTGTTTCTCCGAAGTAGGCAATAGGCTATCGCCTACCTTCGGTTATTCTTTACGACCCATACGAGTCAGAGATGGAGTTGTGAATCAGGTTATCCGGCTAAACGGTAAGCAAATATGTCATGCGCCAGCGGTTTTACATTTTAAACAACATTTAAAAAGGGCTGCCCGCCGCAGCCCGGTGAATCAGCGCTTTTCCATGCCTAGCATGAAGGTATCGACTGCTCGTTTGACCATGCTCTGAATCTGCTCGACGCTTAAGCGTGCGGGTGCTTGCTGATAAAGGCGAATGTCGGTTTCCGCAGTCAGCAGCGAGGTGAGTTGCAGCGCTGCGATATGCGGGTCAGTGGTACGTAGCTGGCCACGTTGCATGGCCGCATTCATCAGCGTCGTCACTGTTTGCAGGAACTCCCTGGGGCCTGAGTCATAGAACATCGTACCGATGTCGGAGTGCCCGGATTCGGCCACTACCATGCGGTACACCGCCAGCGCGCTGTCATCATTGATGAGCACCATCAACATTCGCTCCCCGAAGCGCGTGAACAGCGTTCGCAGGTCTAATTCTGTATCGGTGTCCTTGTCGACAGAGATCGCCAGTTCTGAAACGGCCTCGGCAAGATGAGCGGTTGCAACCCTGTTGACCACGGCGATGAACAGCTCTTCCTTGGAGGGGAAGTAACTGTAGATCGTTGCTTTGGAGCCGCCCATCCGTTTGGTGACTTCATTCATCGACGCACGTTCGTAGCCCATTTCGAGGAAGACGCTTGCTGCGGCATCAATGATGGCTTCGCGGCGTGCTTCAGTACGCACCTTCATTTATATCCTCAATCCTTTAGTGAACCGGGTAGTACAGTAAATACAAAATTCTCTAGACTGGAACTGAACCGTTCGGTACGATTTCAGCCGGTTCCAAGGAGCTTACTGGAAAAGGCAGCGCAGATAAATGCCGACGGATCGAGGCGCTCTATATTTTGCAAATCCGATGGCTGGACCCAGCCATCCATTGCCCGAATTGATTCAACGATGGAGTGAACAGGTCTATGAACGTCATCGATTTCAAGAAACCCGTCAAACGCTCTTTTCGTGGTAATGCAGCAGTGGCGCCTCAGCTTGAGAAGGTGCTGACCGTCATTCTGAAAACCGACGCTCCTGTGCTTATGGGCATATGCAGCGATGGACTGCGTAGCAATAGCAGGATTCTGGGCGGTGAGTTCCATGCCGAATATTTCAGTGGCTCGGTGCTGGCTGGCGGTAGCTGTATGCAGGTTGAATTGTCATCCGAGCTTGCCTTTGTGGACGCTTGTTTCACCCTGGTCACGCAATTGGGTGAATTGATCAACGTTGAAAGCCGGGGCGTTCTGCTCATGGACGAAGTGGGTCAGCAGGAACTGCAGAACGGGGTCTGGCCGATCAGTGACGGCCATTACCAATGCACGTGCACGCCGCGCTTCAAGGTTTCCCTTGGGCCTAATGAATGGCTGGAAAAGAGCGCCTTCATTGGCAAGACCGAGTACATTCAAGGCAATGAAACGCTGATCAGTTTTTACCGGATGAAGCCCTGATTCGTCGCTTTGGTTGGGCGTGGGGCAGGCCTTTTCAGGCCTGCTCCGTTGCAACTGGTTAAAAAGTGACACTGGCGCTCAGGCGCGCGGTGCGCGGCTCGCCAACGTTGACCTGCAACTGGCTGCCGCTACTGGACGGGTAGTACTGCTTGTCGAACAGGTTATCGACGTTCAATTGCAGGCGCGTCTTGTAGCCGGCCATCGGCACGTCCCAGCGTAGAAACGCATCGGCTACTGTGTAGCTGCTCATATAGAAGGTATTGGCATCATCGCCAGCGCGCTCGCCGACGTAACGCGCGCCTCCGCCGGCATGCCAGTCGCCCAGACCGGACGGGATCTGCAGGTGGTGGGTGAGGTACAGGCTGGCAGTGTGCTTCGGCGCCTGGCTCAAACGATTGCCCTTGTTGCTTGGGTCATCGAGCACTTCGGTATGGGTGTAGGCGTAGGTGCCGATCATGTCCCAGCGCTCCGCTATGCGCCCGGTCACGTCCAGCTCCACACCTTGTGAGCCGACCTTGCCAGCTGCTTCGCTGATGCCGGTCACGCCAGTGGGGGTGACGACGTTTTTCTTCTCGATGTCGAACACCGCGAGGTTGAGGTTAAGCGCCGGTGCCAGTGCATATTTGGCACCGACTTCGTAACTACGGCCTTCTTCCGGGTCGAAGGTCGTGCCGTCATCGTTCACATCGTCGTTGGGCACGAACGAACGGCTGTAGTTGCCGTACAGCGAGAGGTCTTCATTGACCTTGAATACCAGACCGGCCATTGGCAGAAATACATCGTCATTCTTGTCCAGATTGGTGACTCGGCTAGCACCAAGGCCTTGTTTGATGTACTGGTCATAATGCTGATAGCGACCACCCAGGACCAGGATCCAGCGGTCGTTCAGGTGCCAGTTATCCTTGAGGTACAGGGAAGATGAGGTCAGTTGATTGCTCAGGTTACTGTTCGCCGCGCTGACCACACTGGGCTCGGCCAGGCTGCCATACACCGGCGAAAAGATATTGAAGCCGTTTTGAGCCGTGTTGCGGTAGGTCTTGCCGCGATACTTGTCGGAGTCTTCCTGCTCGGCACCGATCAACAGATCATGTTGCTGGCCAAGAATCTCTTGCTTGCCGATGAAGTCCCAGCTGGCATAACGCGTTTCATAATCATAGTGGCCGCCATTGGCCTGACGACGCAGCACACCGCTGCTGGACAATGTGCTTGGCTGGGCAATCGAGAGGCTGTAGCGGTCGTTGTTCCAGCCGTAGGTCAGACGGGTTTTCCAGTCATCGCTGAGCTGGTACTCGAAGCGCGCGGTTGCGGTTTCGCTGATGCCCACGGTATTGGACCATTTTTCGTCGAGCCGCTTGTCATAGCTGATATCGGCCGGATGACCTCCCGTGAACACCGTGCCGCGGTCGAACGGGCTGACGTAATCGTTGTACTCGTAGGCGAGCGTCAGGCTGGCGCGCTCTCCGGTCCAGGACAAAGAGGGCGCGATCAGGGTGTGCTGGTCGACGCCATAGTTACGCCAATAGTCCTCGCTCTGACGTTCCGCCACCAGTCGGTAGGCCAGCCCGGAATCGCCCAGCGGGCCGGTGGTGTCGATGCCGAAACTGCCACCGCCTTCGCTGTAGGCCGAGCCACTGAGCGTGGTGCTTTGCACATATTGCGGTTGTTTGCTGATCACGTTGATCACGCCACCCGGCTCCATCGCGCCGTACAGCAGCGATGCCGGGCCTTTGAGTACTTCAACGCGCTCGGTGGTGGCGCCGAAGTTTTTCGATACCACCGAGCGTACGCCATCGCGCAGGACCGAGCCGTCGTCGTTAGTACCGAAGCCACGCTTGATCACCGAGTCCTTGGTGTTGCCCAGCGTGTTGCCCTGGCTGACGCCACTGACAAACTTCATGGCATCGTCCAGCGAGCGCACGTTGTAGTCGGCGATGGTCTGCGGTGTTACCACATTGACCGACTGTGCCTCCTCCTTGAGCGGCACATCACTCTTGCTCGCGGTGCTGGTGCTTTCGGCGCTGTAGCCTTCCCGGCCTTCGGTAGCGGCGGCGGATACCTGTGTGGCAGGCAAGGTTGCGGTTTCAGCAGCATGCACTGCGCCGCTGGCGCACATCGCCAGTGAAAGTGCGGACAGCAAAAAAGGGCCGGGACGGCGAGGACAGTGTGAGGAGGTGCTCAAGGGAAATGCTCAGCAAGGACGTTAATAGCAATAATTGTAATTTGATACTGATTCTCATGTAAATAAATGATTGAGCCCGTTGCTCTGCAAACAGGGGCCTCTCAGGGCATTAATGAGTATCGACGTTGGCGTCAATCCGCTTGCCCATGCTGATGATGGGCTCGGGGGTGTACCCCAGTGTTTGATAAAAGGCCTGCACACTTTCGTTGAACGTATGAATCTGCAGGTTGATCTTGACGCAGCCAAGGTCCGCAAGAGCCTGTTCAGCGTGCCTGACCAGTGCTGTTCCCAGTCCTTTGCCCCGCTGGTGCGGGGCAACCGCAACCGAATACAGCCAGCCGCGATGGCCGTCGTAACCGGCAAGAATGGTCCCGGTCACACGGCCGTCCATGACTGCGACGAAAAACAGCGGGTCCCCGACAGCCAGTTTCTTGTCGATCGACAACTCCGGGCGGTTATGCGGCATGGGGTCATTGAAGACTGTCTTCCACAGCTCGATGACGGTAAGGCGGTGATGCGGATCTGAATACTCGACAATGCAGTTCATTGCGCGGTCCCTGAGTGATGAGCCCAGAGACTACTGCGTCGTATCCGGGCATGTCTAACCAGCGTTCTTTGCCGGCTGGTCCTTTGTTGTGACCCTGGGCAGTGATGTGGGTGTATCGAGCAACGTACGGATGGCCCGACTATAGGCGGGCTGGCCGATCTGCATGCTGTTGTTGTGCGTACCGCCAGGCACCAGTATCAGTTTCTTGGGTTCCTGCGCCGCTTCGAACAGCTGCTCGCTGAAGCGTGCCGGTACGTAGCGATCCTCGGTGCCGTGCACGATCAGCACCGGCATGTGGATGTCTGCAATCTTGTCCAGAGAGTCGAACTTCTGCGACAGCAGCCAGCGCACAGGCAGCGAGGTATTGGCCAGTGCGGTGGCCACATCGGCCAGGTTGGTGAAGGTAGATTCTATTATCAGCCCGCGGGCCTGAATCGGCGCGTTGTCCTTTTCTGCGTCGTTGCCCAGTTCGGCGGCCAGATCCACCGCAACTGCGCCGCCCAGCGAGTGCCCATAGATCAGCCTGCGCTGCGGATCGGGCTGCAGTTGTTTCAGGCGGGCCCAGGCGATGCGTGCATCTTCGTACACTGACTTCTCGGATGGCAGCTGGCCCATGCTCTGCCCAAAGCCCCGATAATCGATTGCCAGTATCGAGTAGCCCTGCGCCTTGAGTTGCTGGATACGGAACAGCTGGCCGGTGAGGTTCCATCTTGAGCCATGCAGGTACAGCACGGCCGGTGCATTCTTGTCCGATGCGGGCCACCACCAGGCGTGGATATTCTGCGATGGTCCAAATGACGGTGCGCTGAGTTCGATCTCCTGCACATCGGCGGGCAGACCGCTGTACCAGCTTGCGGTGCCAGGCTCGATGCGAAAAACCAGCTCGCGCTCCTTGTGCTCAAGCACTGCACAGCCGACCGGGAGGCCGATAATGATGGCCAACATGCAGACCCATTTGATCGGACGAGCCTTGAAGCGAGCCAGGGGCGAAATCGGCATAAGACGCATGTTCCAGTCAACAAAGTGAAATAAATGCCGGTTCTGCGTCAGGGTTGCAAGACGAGTCGCCAAACATGGGTTACAGGATATTGCACAGAGGGGTTCCGGGTATGTTTTCAAGCTGAGCCATCGCGATGTACGTGCAAACCCCGACGCTTCAATACGTTGCGCCAGAAGGTCCGAATGCAGTGTCAACAAAGACGCTCATTAGCACAATTCGTTATTGAGGTGCCTTTTTCGATAGCCGGGGATTATGCTGTGACGGAGCGGGCGCTGTGTTTTTGTCACCTGCCGTCGCCCGAATCGCCGATCTGCTTGACGTTTTCTCGCGCTTTCTTCAATTTCTTCAAGAGGTTACCGCCCATGTTCCATCACCGTCCCCTGGAAGAAAAAGACATCCCCACCATCTGCGAACTGCCGCAGAATGCCGACGAACTGTTCTACATGTTCCCCAGAGCGACTTACCCGCTGACTGCCTCGCAACTCAGCGAAGCGCTGGAGACCCGTCACGACTCGACCGTCATCGAGATGGATGGCGAAGTTGTCGGGTTTGCCAATTTCTCTCAATGTAAATTTCGCGGCCGCTGCTCGCTGGGTAACGTGATCATCGCACCGAAGGCCCGCTCCAAAGGGGTAGGGCGTTACATGATCACCAGCATGATGGGGATCGCCTTTGACAAGCACGAAGCTACTGAGCTGATTGCATCCTGCTACAACCACAACGTCCCCGGGTTGCTGTTTTACCCGCGGATGGGGTTTCGCCCTTACGCCATCGAAGAGAAACGCGATAAACAAGGGGCACGAGTGGCGCTGATCCATCTGCGCCTGTCTGGCTCGGAACAGTAGTTTTCATGCGAGGGCACGCACGGCCATTATTGCATCGGCCCGGGCGTGCCTTTTATCTCTATCCTGTTTTTCAAGCGACTCGATAACAGTGTCTGGTTATTTTTTCAGATAACTCCACCCCGGCAGTCGACCGTTCGTCAGTATTTATGCTGTTTTCTGGTGTGACGTTTGTGCGCGGTGATTCATGTCAGGCGGTAGTACGCTGGAAATCATTACGATGAATCGTTTTTTCTGCTGATTCTTCAATAAGGAACGGCGTTAAAAGGGGGTGGCTTATTCGGTTGTGGAAGTTGCTATAAGGGGCGCGTGAGGTGTATAACTCGTTTAAGCATAACGCGAGTGACGACAGATAATTGGCGGGCTGGTCTGGGCCGTTTTTTAAAAGAGTCATCAACAATAAAAATTGTCAAAATTTGTCATGGTCGGGACATGCTTATACCCATAAGGAGATAAAGAGATGATTACGAGTGGACTGTCTGAGTTAGAACTCAGGAGTATCGTTGAACGTGCATTCCTGCCGTTGCGTTGCACCTGCACCATTGCCAACGATCAGATGACGGTGCAAATAAGCGATCCGGTGTCCGGGCGCACCCATCGCCAGACGAGCCTCCCGCTCAGCCGCATCAAGACCATGCGGGATATCTCTGCGCTGGTAGCCGGGTTGCGTGAAGAGCCGGCAAAAGCCAGGGCGTCACAAGCGCATTACAGCGCTGCCTGATATTGCTTCATCCCTCTGATGCCTTGGCATCACGCAGCAAGGCCTCGATCAGTGTTGATCGGGGCCTTGTCGTTTGTGCGGTTGTCGGTTTTAGTCTTTCCGGGCAAAACTCGCCGTCCCGTCGCTCGTCAATTTAACAGCGCCGGAGTCATGCTGTTTCAGCGTCGGGCAATAAAAAAATAAGAGAAATTCATGAAGCTTTTTAACAACCTTGGACGCTACGCACGCCAAGGCTTTAAAAAGCACAAGCGCCGTGAAATCATCAGCTTATAGCGCAACGCTGAACTGTTTGCGCAACGTTTTGCCAATTTGACACTTTTGCGTTTCTTTGCAACTATTCGATTGCCTCCTGAATGCGTAACGCATTGTCACGATTTTCCACTTGATAAAAATGCCGCCTTTAAAAACGGGCGGTAGCATTGAGAGTTTTTTATTGCCCACTCCGTTACTTCAAGATCCCGCCTGTTTTATGTGTTGTAGCTTTCTGTAAAAAACACTGTTTCATGACGACTCATCACTTCGGTGAATGAGCCTTTGTCGGTGTTTGGTTGTATGTGTTTCGCCTCGAATCGTGCAGGGACGCTGGTTCGCCTGATCAGCCAGGCACTCGATCATCCAGAACTTCTGTGCTGCACCAACGTATGAAATGACGATGGAGCATCATCATGTTTGATAACGGTATGGAAACAACCTGCGGCTGCGTCGTCGGAGGGGCCGGGCTCGCCGGCATGGGGTTTTTGTTCAATGCCCTGAAGACCGGTGCAATGCCTGGAATTGCCGCGAAAGGATTGATCGTCATTGATGCAAGCGACCGGCCCGGAGCAGGCGTGCTGGGGGAGTATCGGATTACCGCCAATTCTGTGGGTGATGTATTCATCGATTGCCTGCGCGATCCGGCGTTGCGTGAGGTATTCGAGCCGCTGGAAAACTCGGCAGCGTATTGGCGTATCAACGCGCAGGCGCAAAGCGCGCCGCAGCTGTCTGATGCCGGTCTGCTCATGGCCGAGGCCGCCAGGCTGGTACTCGACCACATCGTGCAGCGCTACGGAGTAAAAGTCTGGTCCGGTACGACCATTGAAGAGGTGGTGAGTGACGGCGACACATTCTGCTTGCACGTTGACGGTCCGCACGGCAAAAGACGTGTGCGCTGCCGGGCGCTGGTACTCAATCTGGGTGGACGTCAGGACCCTCAACACCTGATTGACGCTCTCTCCGCGCAGGGGCTGGCGTTGCCGGGCAATGTGAACATTCAAAGCGCCGACAGGTTGCTGCGTATGAATGCGGTGCAATTACGCGAAGTGTTCGGCCCCGCGCTGGTCGGTAAGGGGAGAATCACGATTGTGGGTGGGTCACACAGTGCATTTTCAATACTGGAAAATCTGGCAGATGCACTGGAGTTCGCGGGTTTGCAGGAACTGACGCTTATTCATCGAAGCCGCATCAGGCTGTTTTACGAAAGTGTCGAACAGGCACTGGCGGCTGGTTACCTTTTCGATACTCAATACGATGTGTGTCCGGTATCAGGTCGGGTCAACCGCTCCGGAGGCTTGCGTTATCGGGCGCTGGAGATTGGACGCGAGGCGCTGTGTAGCGGCCGTGTCGGCAAGACGGGGGTGCGCGTGCAGATGCTGCAGACGTTGGGTGGGCGACCTGGTGACCACGAGCTTGCCCGGCTAGCGCTTGCCGACTCGGCAGTGATCGTGCAGTGCTCTGGCTATCAACCCGTGCTGCCGACGCTAAGAGATGCCCAAGGCAACTTCATCAGCCTGCGCGAGACAGAGGGCGGTCTTGAATCCGACGCTTGCGGCTGTCCGTTGGACCAGCAGGGGCGGCGAATGAAGGGCCTGTATCTTTTTGGTCTGGGGGCCGGGCTTGGCGTCGATCCGCATCTGGGCAGTGAGCCCGCCTTCAATGGACGTATTTACGGTGTCTGGCAGTTTCACCATGATGCTAGCCGAGCAGTGGTTGAGGCCGTCACCAGCAGGCTGTCCTGTCCCACTGCAGTTGCCATGGTACCCGGGCTGGACTTGTTCATGCAGGCAACGCTTCACATACAGGCGGTTTAGGCAGCGATTAGAGGTAAACAGCACCATAAAAAACGGCGTCCCAGGGACGCCGTACGGCTGTCTGCCAGTAAATGGCAAATCAACATTGAATAAGGGGGTGCTGCAGGAATTATTGTGGGTCCTGGTTTGGAGCCAGTTCTGCCTGGATACGTTTGTAGATCTCTTCACGATGCACTGAAACATTTTTTGGTGCATTGATGCCCAGGCGGACCTGAAGCCCTTGAACGCCAAGAATCGTGACAGTGATCTCGTCACCGATGTTTATGCTTTCGCCTACTTTGCGAGTGAGTATCAACATAATCTTTTCCTTGATGGCCTCTTGAAAACGCCTCTCTCAAGAGGCTGGCGTTTGCCTTTGCGTGGTGATTGTTGCCGAGTGCATCCAAATGCATCCGTCTTATGACGTCACATGGGTGAATTAAATTCCCTCGGTTCATTTTCTTGTCATCGAGATTTGCATCTGCGATACGACGAGCGCGCCAATTCTGCCCGTTTCGACGTGAAAATGCCCGTATTTACTGGCGTCATGTAAAAAGTATCGTGAACCGCTGCACGCTTTGAGGTCGTCATCGTCTCACTCGACGAGGCGGGATAAGCCCATCTCGGCATGAGTGTAAGCGTAGGCATGACTTTGCGAGATTGCTCGGACTTTCTGAAAATTCAGTTGAAAGTGTTGAGCGGGGATGTAGGAAAGGGCTGCCGGGTCGCCATTGCTCCTGACCTCAGGCGTGTTGACGCTGTCAAGGACACTGGGTGCAAGATTCGGAATGCGCGCTGTTGCGCTGAGATGCGATGTACATCAAGGCGTTGGCCTTCGCGGGTTTTATAGCCCGCAAAGGCCCTGCCTGTAATGGGCTTAGAGCGCCATCGATAGCAACATGATGAAGATCAGGCCGACCACCGACAGGATGGTTTCCATCACCGTCCAGGTCTTGAAGGTTTCGGCTACCGTCATGTTGAAGTACTGCTTCACCAGCCAGAAACCGGCATCGTTGACGTGCGAGAGGATCAACGAGCCAGCACCGGTTGCCAGCACCAGCAGCTCGCGGTTGACGCCGGGAATCAGGCCGACCACTGGTGCCACGATACCTGCGCCGGTGATGGTTGCCACGGTAGCCGAACCGGTTGCAATACGGATGACGGCAGCCACCAGCCAGGCCAGCATGATCGGGTTGATCTGAGCTTGCACAGCCATGTGTCCGATCACGTCGCCCACGCCGCTGGCGACCAGCATTTGCTTGAAGCCACCGCCTGCACCTACGATCAGAACGATTGCGGCAACCGGTGCCAGGCTCTGGTCCAGCAGTTTCATGATTTTTGTACGGTCAAAGCCACGCGCTGCACCAAAGGTGTAGAAGGCCAGCAAAAGCGCTGCGAGGAGGGCGCTGATCGGGTGACCGATCAGGTCCATCCAGATGCGGAACATGTTGTTTTCCGGCAACACCACATCGGCAAAGGTCTTGAGCAGCATCAGGAAGACCGGCAGCAGGATGGTCACCAGCGTAATGCCGAAGCCTGGCAGGTTTTCAGTGCTGGACTCTTTGGCAATCTGGTCCATCAGCTCCTTTGAAGGAGTGCCAGGGATGCTTTTGGAAATCCAGTTGCCGAAGATCGGGCCAGCGATGATGGCCGTCGGTAGCGCAACAATCAGTCCGTAAAAAATGGTCTTGCCAATGTCGGCACCGAAAATACCGATGGCCAGCAACGGACCCGGATGTGGCGGAACCAGACCGTGCACCGCTGACAGGCCTGCCAGCAGCGGGATACCGATCTTGACGATGGATACGCCAGTACGACGGGCAACAATGAACACCAGCGGGATCAGCAACACAAAGCCGATCTCGAAGAACAGCGGGATGCCCACCAGAAAGGCCGAGAACATCATTGCCCAGTGCACTTTCTGCTTGCCGAAGGTACGTATCAACGTTTGCGCAATCTGGTCTGCGCCGCCCGAGTCGGCCATCAGCTTGCCGAGCATGGTGCCCAGGCCGAGGATGATACCGACGAACCCCAGCACGCCACCGAAGCCGTCCTGAAAGGATTTCATGACTTTTTCAACCGGCATTCCCGAGGTCAGGCCAAGAAAGCCTGCCGCCAGGGTCAGCGCGACGAAAGGGTGCACTTTGAAGGTGGTGATCAGCAGCACCAGGCCGACGATGGTCACCAACGCATCGACGAGCAGGAACGTCTCATGGGTCATACCGAACATGGGTGTTTCTCCGGTTTATTGTTTTAAGGAGCTGTTAACAGCGCCGACGTTTATCGTGTGTACGCAAGACAGCGCTGTCTTCTGCGCTCACGCCTTTATCAGGCGTGGGAGTCTTTCCACCATGCTGCGGCTTTTTCACCGATGACATCGATAGGCTGCGATGCATCGACGATCAACGTCAGCGGCTCGCCATATGGCGGCTCAAGGGTTGCGAACTGGCTGTCCACCAGACTGGCGGGCATGAAATGCCCCGGCCGGTGCGAGCAACGTTCGGCGGCAAGTTCCTTGCTAAGTTCCAGGAATACAAAGCCCAGGCCAGGCACTGCATCGCGCAGACGCTGGCGATAGATAAGCTTGAGCGAGGAGCAGGTCAGCACAGGGTGCTCACCGTTTGCCAGGGCAGCAGCCATCTCTTCGCCCAGGCGGGTCAGCCAGCCAGCGCGGTCTTCATCGTTGAGAGGGGTTCCAGCGCTCATCTTTTCGATGTTGGCCGGGGGGTGGAACGCATCGCCTTCGATCAGGCGACCGCCGCTGTTGCGGGCGATCTCGGCACCGACGGCGCTTTTGCCGCAGCCAGAAACACCCATTACCACAAGGGCGGAAATAGCAGTATTCGCAGTTGTCACAGTAGGCACCTCATCTGGAGACAGCGCTGTCTTTGTCCGGTGGACATCAGGCTCAGCCCGGGCTGTTCCAGTTTTTGTCGTTGTTTTGGGCTCATCAATAAGCATTGGAGGCTGTTCTCCGCGGCTACCCTGACCGGGTGGCCCATGTGAAACCAGCGATAAAGCATTGTCACCTTCCATGAGACAGCGCTACCTTATGGGGCATTCGACACATTTGGCAACCCCTATGTTAGTTGGCAACGCATGATCCGCATTGGTTCCCGCTCTACTGGTCGTCCTACGCTCAATGAGGTGGCAAGGCTTGCCGCCGTGTCGCCGATCACGGCCTCCCGAGCATTGCGCGGCGTTACCACCGTTGCGCCGGAGCTGGCGGAAAAGGTCCGCGCAGCGGCACACACCCTGGGCTATGTCGCCAATCCTGCAGCCAGGGCGCTGGCCTCTTCTTGTAGCCAGACCGTCGTGGTGCTGGTGCCTTCGCTTTCCAACCAGTTGTTTATCGAGACGCTGGAGGCCATTCAGGAGGTGTTGCGTATCCGCGGTCTGGACGTGGTGATCGGCAACTATCACTACTCGCCGGACGAGGAGGAGAAACTGCTGCGCAACCACCTGGTCAATCGTCCGCGGGGTATTTTGCTGACCGGTTTTGACCACACTTCGGCGTCGCGCCAGATGCTTGAAACCAGCGGCGTACCTTGCGTACACATGATGGAACTCGATACTCGACTGGGCGCCTACTGCGTCGGCTTCTCGCAACAGCAGGCCGGGGCCGAAGCCGCACGCCATCTGTTGGGCCGTGGTCGTCGTCGACTGGCTTACATGGCCGCTCAGCTCGACCCTCGCGTATTGCAGCGCGGGGCAGGGTTTCGCCAGGTGCTGGAGGAAGCCGGGCTGTTCGACCCCGAACTGCAGGTCTCGACGCCCCAGTCGTCCTCGATTGGCTTGGGTGGTGAGTTGTTTGCCCGCCTGCTGGAGCAACATCCGGATGTCGACGGGGTTTTCTTCTGCAATGACGACCTCGCGCAGGGCGCTGCCCTTGAGGCTTTGCGTCTTGGCGTCGCAATTCCCGAACGCGTATCGCTGGTGGGCTTCAACGATCTGCCCGGCTCTGCCCATATGGTGCCGCGCCTGACCTCGATACGCACGCCCAGGGAGGAAGTCGGGCAGCGCGCAGCACAGGTGCTGCTGGGCCTGCTCGACGGGGTCACGCAGCATTCGCAGGTGGATGTAGGGTTTGAGTTGGTAGTACGGGAAAGCTCCTGAGTATTTCTCAAGGCCAGCCCTGCATGCTTTCCCCCTGGCCATCACGCTGACCAGTGGTCGTTGCGCTTCGGGCTTTCCGCCGCTGGGCTGGAGTGCCCGACGGCCCTGTCCTGCAACGCTGTCGATACCCTCATTCGAACGGTTTCGACGCGTCCCGACTGTTATTTCTGACAGTACCCATCACCTCGTGTTGAGTATTCAATGACCCTACGTTTTTGGATCGGAGCGGCATAAGTGTCTTGGCCGCATCGTTGGATGACGGGGATATATCTTCTTATCTATTCCCCGTCCTGGCGGTCTTACAAGACCTATTGAAGGGTGAGAGAAATGCAAAAAAGAGCATCTCAAAACGTTAGAGCTTTGACTCACATCGCAGACCCGGTAGGTTCAGGCGCTCCTCTGGACATCGCATGGTTAACCGGCATCATCCCGCTGGGCTTTGTACCCGCTGAGATCGTTATCAGTCCCGATGAAACTACGCTGTATGTCGCTCATGAGAGTGGCCGCGAAGTCAGCGTGGTCGACATCGCCAGTGCAAGCGTGGTCGGCAGTATCAAGCGGGCAGGCGCGGGTGCGATTACCCTGAGCCCCGATGGGAAACGGCTTTACACCATTGGCCAGAAGAGGTGCTACGTGGTGGACACGCGCTTGCGCGAGGTCATCAGGATACTTCCGGCAGCCAACGTCAACCGGATCCTGTGCAGCCCGGATGGCCGGTTTATCTGCCTGTCCTTTCAGAATGCGCTTGGCGGGCTTATCCGCCTGATCGAGACCGAGAACTACACGGTCGAAAACGAGTTTGATCTGGGTGCCCTGACCAATGCGTCGCTGGCCCTCGGGATCAGCCCTCTGAATGACCGGTTTTACGCGACGATGCTGGTCGACCGGACGGCACCCACCGATGTTCTTGCAATCAGCAAGGTGGATTACCTGCAGTATGATATTCCCGGGTTTTCCGATCCGCGATCGATGGCCTTCAGTTCCGATGGCGCTTGGCTATATGTGGGCGGAATCGACGAGGTCTACATTATCGATGCCGCCACCAACAAAATGTTTTATCGGGAGAAGATAGGTACCCAGGGCTATCCGGTAAAAGTCATAGGCGTTACGCCGGATGAGCGCTATGTGTATGCGATCTACACCTGCAATTACGACGTCTACCGGATCGACACCGTGAAAGGAATCGCCACTTGTATCGCCTACTTTCCTTCGGTGGGCGGCGCGGTACTCAACAGGACCGGTACGTATATTTACTCGACCCACCCGGACATGAGCTGGATTTCGATCTACAGGTTGTAGTTGCTCCCGCCAAACCTGCCACGGCCGATGACGCAGACGCAGTGGCCGGTTGTCTTTGTCATCGGGGGCTTGAACTGTCAGTCGGCATTCAGCGCCGCGATGCCGGCATTGGCCACTTGCGCATCCTGCTCGGCCTTGACGCCGGAGACACCCACCGCGCCAATCACCTGGCCATCGACGATGACCGGCACGCCGCCTTCCAGCGAGGTCAGCAGCGGGGCGCTGAGAAATGCCATACGCCCGCCGTTGACCATCTCTTCGTAACCTTTGGACTCACGTTTGCCGAGTGCCGAAGTACGGGCTTTTTCGATCGAGATATAGCTGCTGATCGGCGACGCGTCGTCCAGCCGCTCGAACGCCAGCAGATGGCCGCCGTCATCAACGACAGCGATGGCCACAGCCCAGCCATTGGCCTGGGCCTCGTCGCGTGCGGCACCGAGCATCAGGCTCACTTCGGTCTGGGTAAGGACGGCTTTGATTTTCATGGGTTGCTCCGGAGCAGTGGTTATTGGATAGGAGTGCAGCGAGATTCTGGAGTGCCAAGCGCTTCGTCAATCAGCTCAATCCAGTGCCGTACCGAAGTTCGGTTGGCGCTGGCCAGGTGAGTCTGACAACCGATATTGGCAGTGGCGATGACCTGAGGTTTGCCGCTTTCCAGCGCGTTCATGCGGTTGTCGCGCAATTGACGGGCCAGGGCTGGCTGAGTGATTGAGTAGGTGCCGGCAGAGCCGCAGCATAAATGGCCGTCCGGCACCGGGGTCAGGTTGAAGCCTAGACGAGTCAGCACGCGTTCCACTTCACCACCGAGTTTCTGTGCGTGCTGCAAGGTACATGGACAGTGGAACGCCAGTCGCGTGTCAACCTTGATGCCCAGGGTTTCCAGCGGCTCGTCACGCAGCACTTCGACCAGATCCTTTGTGCGCGCACTGATGCGCTTGGCCTTGTCTGCATAGGCGGGGTCGTGGCGCAGCAAATGGCCGTAGTCCTTGACGAATGCACCGCAACCGCTGGCCGTCTGGATGAGGGTTTCGGCACCGCCTTCGAGCGCGGGCCACCAGGCGTCGATGTTGCGCCGCGCCCGGTCCAGGCCTGCGTCCTGTGCATTCAGATGATAATCCACGGCGCCGCAGCATCCGGCGTTGCCGACTGCAGTAATACCGATGCCCAGACGATCAAGCACCCGTGCCGTGGCAGCGTTGGTATTAGGTGACAGGCCTGGCTGCACGCAACCTTCAAGCAGCAGCGCCTGACGTGCATGACGAGTGATAGGCCGAAGCCCGGCAGGATGGACTGTTGCAGGCAATTTGGTTGCCAGTGTCTGCGGCAACAAGGGTCTGAGTTTCATGCCCATTCCGGTCAGCAAACGGAACAATCCGGTATTGGGAATTACCTGGCGCAGGCCTTCGCGCAGCAACCTCTGGCCAAGCGGGCGGGGCACCAAAGCCTCAACCGCTGCACGGCCGATATCCAGCAGATTGTGATAATCCACGCCGGACGGGCAGGTGGTCTCGCAGTTGCGGCAGCTCAGGCAGCGGTCCAGGTGCAAGCGGGTTTTTTCGGTGACTTTCTGGCCTTCGAGCACCTGTTTGATCAGGTATATTCTGCCGCGCGGGCCGTCCAGTTCATCACCCAGCAGTTGATAGGTCGGGCAGGTGGCGTTGCAGAAACCGCAATGCACGCAACTGCGCAGGATGCGTTCGGCCTCTTCGGCGCGGGGTAGGGTTCTGGCGTGTTCACTCAATGTGGTCTGCATGCTTAAAACTCCGCGTACAGTCGGCCGAGGTTGAAAATGCCCTGCGGGTCGAGCCGGGCCTTGAGGGCCTGGTGGTAACGCAGTACAGGTGCGGCCAGCGGGTGGAATGGGCTGTCGACAACGCCCTGGCTGTAGCAGGTTGCATGTCCGCCAGCCGCCGTCGTGATCGCTCGAATGGTTTCGCCGTCTGCATCGGATTTCAGCCAGCGCTGCGCGCCGCCCCAGTCGATCAGTTGTTCGCCTGGCAGGGCGAGCGCGGCGCTGTCGGCAGGTACGCAGAGCCGCCATAAAGGTCGCGGGTCCAGAAAAAAGGGCAGACGCTGCTCATTCAACTGCTGCCAGTACGCGCCATCCAACACTTCGCCACCGAGCCGCTCATGGGCTGCTGCTACCGAGCCTTCGCCGCCTTCAAGACGCAGGCGCAGCACTCGACCGTCGTGGCTGGCTGCGCTGATGGGCATCGGTTGCTGACCCCATTCGGCGAGGCGGGCCAAGGCTTGCGAGCTGTCCATCTCCAGCGCGATGCTGCTGCACCGACGCGGTTTGGGCAGCACCTTGAGCGACACCTCGGTCAGCACCCCAAGGCAGCCAAAACTGCCCGCCATCAGGCGTGAAACGTCATAGCCTGCAACGTTCTTCATGACTTCGCCGCCGAAGCGCAGGTGCTTGCCGAGGCCGGTGATGACCCGGGTGCCCAGCACGAAATCACGCACCGATCCGCTCCAGGGGCGGCGCGGGCCCGACAATCCAGCGGCGACCATGCCGCCGAGCGTTGCGGAGTCAAAGCCGGGCGGCTCGCAGGGCAACGTCTGGCCTGCGGCGTCGAGCACCTGCATCAGCTCGCTCAGCGGCGTACCGGCGCGGGCGGTGATCACCAGTTCTGTCGGGTCGTAACTGACGATGCCACGGTGTTCGCGGGTATCGAGCACCTCGCCTGCTGTCTCACGGCCAAGAAAGGCCTTGCTGTTGCCCCCCTGAATACGTAATGGCGTGCTGTCCCGCAGCGCTTGATCGACCCGCTCGAGCAGAGCCTGGCTGACGTCTTTGTCCATCTCGCTCATCAGAAGCGCTCCAGTTCGGGAAACGGCAATTGCCCGGCATGAACATGCATGGCACCGAATTCCGCGCAGCGATGCAGGGTCGGGATGTTCTTGCCGGGATTGAGCAGACCGCTGGCGTCGAATGCGGCCTTGATGGCATGGAAAAAAGTCAGTTCATCACTGTTGAACTGCGCGCACATCTGGTTGATCTTCTCGCGACCGACACCGTGCTCGCCGGTGATGCTGCCGCCGACCTTGACGCACAGCTCAAGGATCTTGCCGCCCAGTGCCTCGGCGCGCTCCAGCTCACCCGGTTGATTGGCATCGAACAGGATCAGCGGGTGCATGTTGCCATCGCCAGCATGAAACACATTCGCCACGCGCAGTCCGTACTGCGCTGACAACTCCTTGATGCTGCGCAATACTCCTGGCAACTCGCGTCGCGGGATGGTGCCGTCCATACAGTAGTAATCCGGTGACAGACGGCCCACGGCGGGGAATGCGTTCTTGCGCCCGGCCCAGAAGCGCACCCGTTCGGCCTCGTCTTTCGCCTGACGCACTTCGGTCGCGCCAGCCAGTGTCAATACCTCGCGAACCCGTTCGCAATCGGCGTGTACATCGGCTTCAACCCCGTCCAGCTCGCAAAGCAGGATGGCTTCTGCATCAACCGGATAGCCTGCATGGATGAAATCCTCGGCGGCGCGAATCGCCAGATTGTCCATCATCTCCAGCCCGCCGGGGATGATGCCAGCGGCAATGATTTCGGCCACCGCACGGCCGGCTTTTTCCACAGAATCGAACGCCGCCAGCAGCACTTTGGCCACCTGCGGCCTGGGCAGCAGCTTGACCGTGACTTCGGTAATGACACCGAGCATGCCTTCGGAGCCGGTAAACAGTGCCAGCAAGTCGAAGCCCGGTGAGTCCAGCGTGTCGCTGCCCAGGGTCATGGGCTCGCCTTCGACGGTCAGTATCTCGACCTTGAGCAGGTTGTGCACGGTCAGTCCGTATTTGAGGCAATGCACGCCGCCTGCATTTTCTGCCACGTTACCGCCGATGGAACAGGCTATTTGCGAAGACGGGTCGGGTGCGTAATACAGACCGTGGGGTGCCGCTGCCTGGGAAATGGCCAGGTTGCGTACGCCGGGCTGGACCCGCGCCAGACGAGCAGCCGGGTCGATAGCGAGGATCTGATTGAAGCGCGCCATGACCAGTAGCACGCCTTTTTCCAGCGGCAGTGCTCCCCCCGACAACCCGGTGCCCGCGCCGCGAGCGACCACCGGCACGCGATGCGCATGGCACAGTTTGAGCAGCGTCTGCACTTCTTCGACATGCCGTGGCAACGCCACCAGCATCGGCGTGGTGCGATAGGCCGATAACCCGTCGCACTCGTAGGGGCGCAGCTCTTCGGCACGATGCAGGATGTCCAGGTCGGGCAGTTGGCTTCGTAGCTCATGCAGCAATTGCTGCTTGTCGACCGCGGGCAGCACGCCGTCGATGCGTTCGTCATAAAGAATATTCATGCAGGCACCCAGCGTTGTTTTTATCGGGTTAATGCATCCTAGCTCATTCAGCACGAGGCTTGAGTTGACAGCGTCAGGCGGATCGCGCAATTTACGCATTACGTAATGTGGTTACGAAAATAACAAGCACAGCACCCTTGCGTCAGGCAGGCGACTTCCGTGGACCTATTCACCTACTACCGCTCGACCTCAAGTTACCGTGTGCGTATTGCGTTGGCCCTCAAAGGGCTGGATTACGCTGCGATCCCGGTCAACCTGCTGCTTGATGGCGGCGAACAGCGCACACCCAGCTATAAGGCGGTCAACCCGCAGGGCAGGGTGCCTGCATTGAGGCTGGACGATGGCGTGGTCATCACCCAGTCACTGGCGATCATTGAATACCTGGAAGAGTGCTACCCGCAGCCTGCGTTGCTGGCGCAGGATGCCGTTCTGCGTGCTCGCCAGCGGGCCGTTGCGACGCTGGTCGGCTGTGACATTCACCCCTTGCACAACGTTTCGGTACTCGACCGGTTACGCGGTCTGGGTTACGACGAACCCGCTATCCTGAGCTGGATCGAGCACTGGATCGGCGAAGGTTTGCAGGCTGTCGAGCAGTTGATCGAAAAGGACGGCTTCTGCTTTGGCATGAGCCCCGGCCTCGCGGATATTTACCTGTTACCACAGCTGTATGCAGCCCATCGCTACAACATCGAACTGAGTGCATACCCGCGTATCCAGCGGGTCGAGCGTCTGGCCATGCAACATCCGGCCTTTCAACAGGCACACCCTGATGCGCAATCGGACAAGCCGGAGTAGGCTGCCCTCATGAAGATTCTTGGTCTGCAACTGATATTCGGTGATTTTCTCGCGCGCAGTGTGCGAGGGATCCCGTGTGCGCCGCCTGCAGGACAGTGATTGCGCTGGTTTAACCACTCTCACTTTCCTGCAAGGAGCCAGTCATGGCTGATCTCTACGAAAACCCCATGGGCCTGATGGGCTTTGAGTTCATCGAATTCGCGTCACCGACCCCCAACAGCCTGGAGCCTGTGTTTCAGATGATGGGTTTCACCAAAGTCGCGACCCATCGCTCCAAGGACGTGACCCTGTATCGTCAGGGCGCGATCAACCTGATCCTCAACAACGAGCCGCACAGCCTGGCCTCATACTTTGCCGCCGAACATGGCCCTTCGGTGTGCGGCATGGCGTTCCGCGTGAAAGACGCGCAAAAGGCCTACAACCGGTCACTTGAACTGGGCGCACAGCCGCTGGAAATCGCCACCGGCCCCATGGAATTGCGCTTGCCCGCCATCAAGGGCATCGGTGGCGCGCCGCTGTACCTGATCGACCGTTTCGGTGAAGGCACGTCGATCTACGACATCGACTTCAACTTCATCGACGGCGTCGACCGCCACCCGGTTGGTGCCGGCCTTAAATTCATCGATCACCTGACCCACAACGTGTATCGCGGGCGCATGGCGTACTGGGCCGGGTTCTATGAAAAGCTGTTCAACTTCCGCGAGCTGCGCTATTTCGACATCAAGGGCGAATACACCGGCCTGACCTCCAAGGCCATGACCGCCCCGGATGGCATGATCCGCATTCCCCTTAACGAAGAGTCGTCCAAGGGTGCCGGGCAGATCGAAGAGTTCCTGATGCAGTTCAACGGCGAAGGCATTCAGCATGTGGCGTTCTTTACCGATGACTTGATCAAGACCTGGGACGCGCTGAAGGCAACCGGCATGCGTTTCATGACTGCGCCGCCGGATACTTACTACGAAATGCTTCAGGGAAGACTGCCCGATCACGGTGAGCCGGAAACTGAACTTAAATCGCGCGGCATCCTTCTCGATGGTTCTTCAGAAGGCGGCGAGCGCCGATTGCTGCTGCAGATATTCTCCGCAACCCTGATGGGCCCGGTGTTCTTCGAATTCATCCAGCGCAAGGGTGATGACGGGTTTGGCGAAGGCAACTTCAAGGCGCTGTTCGAATCCATCGAACGAGACCAGATCCAGCGCGGTGTACTTACGCCGGACTGAGCATAAGAAGCATCCGTCTTGTGCGATCAGGCGAGCCTGCCCAGGCTCGTTCTGAGTCATTTTCGCTTGAGCACTTCAGCTTGCCGATTGCGAGACGAGATATAGCGCTCGGTGAATTCATGAGCCGGCATGGGGCGACCATACAGATAGCCCTGACCCTCGTCGCACACATAATGGCGCATCAGACTTTCCTGCTCGCGGGTTTCTATGCCTTCTGCCGTGACTTGGAGATTGAAGCCGTTCGCCAGCCTGATAACGGCCTCAATGATGACTTCGTCTTTTTTGCTGCGCTCCACGCCACTTACGAATGAGCGGTCAATTTTCAGTCGTGTCACTGGATAGTCTTTCAGCAGGCTCAGGGACGCATAGCCGGTACCGAAATCGTCGAATGCAATGCCCACACCCAATGAGCGAAGGTGGCGCAGCGGTTCCATAATGCGTTGTTCGTTTCGCAGGATGATGTTTTCCGTGATCTCCAGCTCGAGTGAGTGTGCCGGCAAGGAAAAGTCTTCAAGTGCACTTTCAACCATTTCGGCAAAGTCACGCATGCGAAACTGAGCGGCGAACAGATTGACGCCGATGCGAAATTCGTCACAGCCGGTAGTTCGCCATTGAGCTGCCTGCTCACAGGCTGAACGCAGGATCCATTCGCCCACCGGTACCGCAAGAAGGCCTGCCTCCAGTGCCGGCAGAAAAAACGCCGGGGACATCACACCCAGTGTTGGATGGTTCCAGCGTATAAGGGCTTCAGCTCCGGTAATACGACTGTCCGCAAGTCGTACCTGAGGCTGGTAGTACAGCTCGAACTCTTTGTTGGCCCATGCCTGACGCATCGATGAGCTGAGCGCGCCTCTTCTTGACGCAGTCTGTCGATGCTCGGAGGTGAAGGCGCGAACAAGGGAGCGTCCGTCAGACTTGGCCTGGTAGAGCGCCAGATCCGCATTGCCGAGCATTTGCTCCTCGTCGTAGTCGGAGCCGGACCTTACGGAGACGCCGATGCTGGCGCCGATGTAGATAGAATTGTCTTCAAACTCAATCGGTTCCTCAATGACTGCGATGAGCGCCAGGCCCAGCTTGGTCGCCTTGTCAGGGTCTGCCGTGTCTGACAGGAATACGACAAACTCATCGCCGCCCAGTCGGGCGACCATATGGCTGGCCGGGACGTTTTTGCGAAGACGAAGAGAGGTCACCTGGAGCACAAAATCACCCGCAGCGTGGCCCAACGTGTCGTTGACGTCCTTGAAGCCGTCCAGATCGATCAGCAGGATGGCTGCTGAAAGCTGAGCATCGCACGCCTCCTTGATCCGCCTCTTGAGCGTCGATCGATTGGCAAGCCCGGTCAGGTGATCGTATTCGGCCGCATGCTTGAGTAATTTGTCCGCCTCGACACGCTGGGTGATGTCACGAATGATCGCTCCGAATTGTGGCTCGCCGGCATACGTCCATTGTGAGAGCGAAAGCTCGATCGGGATTGTATGACCGTCGCGATGTATGGCCGTCAGGTTAATGGACTTTCCGATAATGGAGGTCGGGCCGCCTGAAGCCACCCTCGACAAACCTGCATGATGTCTGGAGCGCATTTCGGGCGGAATAATGATGTCGAGAGGCTTTCCCATGGCGTCCTCGGATCGATGCCCGAAAATGAGCTCGGCCGAGTTGTTCCATGAGATGATCCGGTTTTTGCTGTCCGAGCAGATAATCGCGTCGGGTGAAGTCGAGGTGATATTCATGAAGCGGGCGTGGCTGTCTTCATTCTCGAGCGCGAGCCGACGCAACTCCATTCTTTCGATGACCATGATCGCCAGGTCCTGAAGAACCAATTGATCTCGCTGCGAGAAAGTCTCCCGAGGTTTATTGTCGATCAGGCACAGGCTGCCCAGCACATGACCGCTGGCGGTTATCAGCGGCGCCCCGGCATAAAAGCGAATATAGGGAGCGCCTGACACCAGGGCGTTTGAGCTGAATCTCTCATCCTGCAATGCATCAGGCACCAGAAAAACGTTACGGCCCAGGAGCGCAAAATTACAGAATGAGACGTCACGGCCCGTTTCGCAGACATCGAGGCCAACACGCGCCTTGAAGAATTGCCGATCGTGATGAACCAGCGAAATCAGCACAATGGGCACATCGAAAATCCGCGATGCCATTTGCACGATCTGATCGTATTCGTGCTCAGGTGGGGTGTCCATCAACGAAAAAGCATTCAAGATACGAATACGTTCTTCGTCATCATCGCCGACCGGATAAGTGTTCATTTGAGGCCATCGCGATAAGCTGATCGCAGCTGAAACACGAAGCGATCGATGTGCAAGGCCGCTGTGCCGGCAGCGGTAAAAGCCCCCTGCCAACATGCGCTTGCGCCACACCGGAGAAGCAACGTTCGATACATTGGCATTGGAGCACCTCTCACAGTAGCGTATCGGCAGCTGTTTTCGGACAGCTCAGAAGCTGTATCGTCAGAAAGCCGGATACCTGTAACAACTTCTTGAGCAACTAGCGTGGCGGGCATGTATCCAACTAAGGCCAGTATTACCCTGTCGTAACGAAGTGTTCAGGTTTGGTGGCGCAAGGGTATGGAAACTGCGTAGCGGTTTTCACTGCCAATTTAATGACCACCCTATGAGACGGCTTTTCTCTATTTCGACGAGGCTTGCACCTTCGGCGCTCAGCAAAGCCGCTTGACCAGGCTGATGGCCGGAACCAAAGGGCGTAATCGCGTCGAAGGTCGCTTGATTCACGGCTGGCAGGGAGCGAGCCGTTTTGCCAGGGTATCAACCGCTTCCACCCGATAGTCGAGCGTCATGGATCTGTACCTGCACATGGTTTGCTATGAATATATTTGAGAGACCCACGTGCGTCGCGGCAAACGCAAACGTCAGTCTGACGGACGGCTACCCCCCATGCGCTCGCTGATCGCCACCGCCGTTTGCAAAAGCCGTCTGGCGGCCAGATTCTGCGTCTCGTCGTTCAACACCGATCCCGGCCCAACCACGGTAATCACGCCCACCAGCTTGTCACCCATGGCGAACAGCGGCGAAGAGGCTGCGTTTATGCCCGGCATCAGCAAGCCCTGAATCTGGTGGACGCCCGTCGTACGGATCTGCTCGATATGCAGCTTGACGTCGCGCAACTGGTCGGCACTCAGCAAAGGCACTTCCTGCTCGCGAAGCGCAGCGGTTTTGTGCTCGTTCAGAAAGCTGTCGAACACCAAGCCGGTAGACGAGCCGAGCAACGGCAGCACCGAGCCGATTTGCGTCACCAGCGTCACTGCGCCCATCGACGGTTCGACATACACCACGGTCGGCCCTTTGTTGCCCCATACCGCCAGGAAGCAGGTCTGGTTCAGTTCATCACGCAGGCTGGCCAGCCACGGTGCCGATACTTTCAGTACATCCAGTTTGCCGAGTGAGGCCAGCCCGACCTGCAACGCTTCGCGCCCCAGTCCGTAGTGATTGTTGACAGCATCCTGTTCGGCAAAGCCACTGGCAATCAGCGCCTGTAGATAACGATGAACCTTGCTGGCTGGCATGCCCAGATGCTCGGCCAGTTTCGACAGGGAAGTGGAGGGCGACAGTTCGGCCAGCGCCTTGAGCACGCCCAGCCCCACTTCGGCGGCCTGAACCTTTTGCTGACGTCCGCCTGTCGGGCTTTCGATGTCCTGGGTCATGGGTGCTGTGCGCCGATCGGGAAAGGCAGCTTTATAGCTTGACCGGCTGGCAAACTCAAATTACGTTATGCGTAATCGTTTTACGTTAAATGATAATTCACCCGTCTCTGCCCGACCCCATAACAACAAGAGGTCCAGATGGCTATTAACTCTCGTTCCGACGCATTGGTCTATCAGTCGGGCTTTGGCAATCAGTTCAGCAGCGAGGTGCTGCCCGGAGCATTGCCGATTGGCCAGAACTCTCCGCAGAAGCATCCGCTGGGGCTGTATGCCGAGCAGTTCTCGGGCACTGCCTTCACGGTCGCGCGCAGCGAAGCCCGGCGTACCTGGCTTTATCGCATCAAGCCTTCGGCAGCCCATCCGCGTTACCAACGCATGAGTCGGCAGATCGCCGGTCAGGAGCAGGGCCCGATCAACCCCAACCGGCTGCGCTGGAATGCTTTCGATATCCCCGCCGAGCCTGTCGATTTCATTGACGGTCTGATCCCCTTGGCCAGTACCTCGGCGGCGGATCAGGCAGACGGTGTCAGCGTCTATGTATACGCAGCCAACACCTCGATGCAGCGCGCCTTTTTCAACGCCGATGGCGAATGGTTGATTGTGCCGCAACAGGGGCGACTCAGAATCATCACCGAATTAGGTCTGCTGGACATCGAGCCGCTGGAAATCGCCGTCCTGCCGCGAGGCATGAAGTTTCGTGTGCAACTGCTCGACAGCAGCGCCCGTGGTTACATCTGCGAGAACCACGGTTGCGCCTTGCGCCTTCCAGAGCTTGGCCCGATCGGCAGCAACGGGCTGGCCAATCCACGTGATTTTCTGACGCCGGTGGCCTGGTTCGAAGACAATCAGCAACCGATGGAGCTGGTGCAGAAGTTCCTCGGTGAACTGTGGTCGACACACCTGGAGCATTCGCCCTTTGATGTGGTGGGCTGGCACGGCAACAACGTTGCGTACAAGTATGATCTGCGGCGTTTCAACACCATCGGCACGGTCAGTTACGATCACCCGGACCCGTCGATTTTCACTGCGCTGACTTCACCGGGGGCCACCCACGGCCAGGCCAATATCGATTTCGTGATCTTCCCGCCGCGCTGGATGGTGGCGGAAAACACCTTTCGCCCGCCATGGTTCCACCGCAACCTGATGAACGAATTCATGGGCCTGATCGATGGGGCCTACGACGCCAAGGCTGAAGGCTTCATGCCCGGGGGCGTCTCGCTGCACAACTGCATGAGCGCGCATGGCCCGGATAATGTCACCGCAGAAAAGGCCATTACTGCCGAGCTGAAACCGCACAGGATCGAAAACACCATGGCCTTCATGTTCGAGACCGGCAAGGTATTGCGCCCCAGCCGCCACGCGCTTGGCTGCCCGCAACTGCAAGCCGATTACGATGCCTGCTGGAAGGGCATGGCCAGGACATTCAACAAGGAACCGCGCCAATGACTGGCTCTTTCAATCGTCGCAGCTGGGTGGCATCGGCCAACGAGCACGCTGATTTTCCGTTGCAGAACCTGCCGCTGGGCGTGTTCAGCCACGGCGCTACCGGACCGCGTGGTGGCGTGGCGATTGGCGATCTGATTGTCGATATGCGCGCAGCGACAGCCGCGGGGGTTTTTCACGGGCAGGCTGCCGAAGCTGCCGAAGTGGCCAGCCGCGATCAGCTCAACGATTTTTTTGCGCTGGGCGCGCCAGCCCGCCAGGCACTGCGCAGCGCATTGTTGCAACTGCTGGATGCGGACAACCCGCAACGTGACAGTGTGCAGGCCGTTGCAGGTTTGCTGCTGCCGATGAGCGAGTGCTGCCTGCACATGCCGGCGCGAGTGGGTGATTATTCTGACTTCTACGTCGGTATTCATCATGCACTGAACGTCGGCAAGCTGTTCCGTCCCGAGAACCCGCTGCTGCCCAACTACAAATATGTGCCGATTGGCTACCACGGCCGGGCATCGACCCTCTGCACATCCGGTACGCCGGTCCGGCGGCCCAATGGGCAGACCCTGGCGCCGGGTCAGGACGCTCCCGTTTTCGGTCCCTGCAAACGCCTGGATTACGAATTGGAGTTGGGTGTATGGATCGGGCCGGGGAATGCGCAGGGTGATGCCATCGCGATTGACCGGGCCGCCCAACACATCGCCGGGTTCTGTCTGCTCAACGACTGGTCGGCGCGTGACGTTCAAGCGTGGGAGTACCAGCCGCTGGGACCGTTTCTGTCCAAGAGCTTTGCTACGACGATTTCGCCCTGGGTGGTAAGCGCCGAAGCGTTGATACCCTTTCGCAGCCCCCAGCCAGCGCGTCCGGAGGGCGATCCTCAGCCGCTGCCGTACCTGCTTGATCAGAATGACCAGCAGGGTGGCGCGCTGGACATCGAGCTGGAAGTGCTGCTGCTGACCGCGCAGATGAAGGCCGAGGGGCTGGAGCCTTACCGGCTGGGTCTGAGCAATTCGCTGAACATGTACTGGACCGTGGCGCAGATGGTCGCGCACCACAGCGTCAACGGCTGCAAGCTGCAACCGGGCGATCTGCTTGGCACCGGTACGCTGTCCGGCCCTCAGGCAGGTCAGCACGGCAGCCTGCTGGAGATGACCGCAGGCGGCAAGCAGTCAGTGGCGTTGCCCAACGGTGAAAAGCGCATATTCCTGGAAGCCGGCGACGAAGTGATCCTGCGTGCCCGTTGTCATCGGGAAGGGCAGGTATCGATTGGCTTTGGCGAATGCCGGGGCGTCGTGCTCGACTGAACAAATGAATCAGAAGCGTCAGGGAGTCACTTCGTACCAGCCCAGAAACATGTTCAACGCCGACTCGACCACATCACTCTGCTCCTGAGGGTTGAGCAGTGCGGCATTGAAGGTTACCTGAGGCCAAAATGCGAACGACTTGAGCAGCGCGTGCATCTGCGTCGCCGCGAAACCGGGGTCGACCGGCTTCAGACGGCCGCCTTTCTGGGCTGCCCGGATCCACGCGCTGAAGGTTTCTTCGCGCTCATTGATACGGGCCATCCACACCTGAGCGCGCTCGGGCGAGTGAATGGTCGCGCCCACCACGACACGCGCCAGGTCGAGAAAATTACTGTTGGTGAGATTGCGCATCTTGCCCCACAGCAGGTCTCGAAGTTGCTCGCGCAGACTGACATTGGGGTGATAAATCACTTCCGATTGCGGCGGAGCACAGCTCCACAGACGCTGCAGCATCTCGGCGAACAGTTCTTCCTTGCTGGGGAAATGGTTGTAGACCGTGCGTTTGGACACCTCGGCCCGTGCAGCGATGCGGTCCATGCTGGTGACCTCGAAACCACGATCGCCAAATTCGGCAATAGCTGCCTGGACGATGGATTCGCGTTTCTGATCGGTGAGGCGCATGGGTGCGGTCATAGGTTCGCTTCAAACGGACGTTTAGAGAAAGTTACACTCAGCAGTTTACTTGTCGCCAAGGATCATGCAAGCTTAAAACTACACCGTGTAGTGTAAAACACTGTTACATATTTTTCATCGAGCATCCTGCAACGGGATCACGTACAAAGTATGCACGGCTGGAGCCTCAACCTGTCCCCAGGAGTCAGCAAACCATGGCCTCGACACATCTGAAAAAGGATGCTTCTTCACTGCCTGTTCTGTCCCGTCATGAGGGGCGATATCGGAACCACGCGACGATGAAACCGGCAAGTCTGCTGCGAACACTCGGCATTTTCTGGGATCAGGCATTCAATAAGCCCAAGGATACGCGCCCAGCAGGCGAAATCCCGGTACAGCCGCTGTCGCGTCAGCAGTTGCTGGCAGCGCCGGACAAAACGGTGTATCGCCTCGGGCATTCGACGGTCCTGCTCAAATTACGCGACCAGTTCTGGTTGACCGACCCCGTGTTTGCCGAGCGCGCGTCGCCGGTGCAGTGGGCGGGGCCGCAGCGCTTTCACCAGCCGCCGATCAGCCTGGAAGAGTTGCCGCCGATCAAGGCGGTGATCCTTTCGCACAACCACTACGACCATCTGGATTGTATGGCGATCAAGGCGCTGACCGACAAGACCGAGCATTTTCTGGCACCGCTTGGTGTGGGCGATACGCTGATTGAATGGGGCGTACCCGCGCACAAGGTCCGCCAACTGGACTGGTGGCAGTCCACCGAAGTGGCGGGCATCGAGTTTGTCGCTACGCCTTCGCAGCATTTTTCCGGGCGTACGCTGCTCGACAGCAACCGCACCCTGTGGGCGTCCTGGGTGATGATCGACGGCGATCAGCGGATCTTTTTCAGTGGCGACAGCGGCTACTTTGATGGCTTCAAGACCATCGGCGAGCAATACGGGCCGTTTGATCTGACTCTGATGGAAACCGGGGCCTATAACGTCGAATGGCCGCATGTGCACATGCAACCCGAGCAGACGCTGCAAGCACATCTGGACCTGCGTGGCCGCTGGTTGCTGCCGATTCACAACGGCACCTTCGACCTGTCGATGCATGCCTGGCATGAACCGTTCGATCGTATCCTGGCGCTGGCCTGGGAGCAGAATGTCTCGATCACCACGCCGATGATGGGCCAGCCGTTCTATGTGCAATACCCGTGTCGCGGTTTGACATGGTGGCTGGGCGTCGATGAAGTTGCCGAGCCCGAGCCCGAGCCCGAGCCCGAGCAGCACGGCCGCGTAGCGAACTGCAAATGCCCTCGGCAGAATGCCTGAAACTGCCCGCGTCATTGTGGAACTGATATTTAAATAGCGGCACCCAGATTTTGATTTGTCATATGAGAATGCGCCCGGCCTAATCCTGACCATCGAAAGTGATGGTGACGGTATGCAGTGCGTAGCTTGGCGGTTCGGAATATGGGGTTGATGGTCAGTATCGTACTGGTGGCGCTCAACCTGCGCCCATCGATGGCTGCGGTCGGTCCGTTGCTTGCGGCGATTCGTCTGGAGGTGCCGCTGGGCTTCGGGGTGGCGTCGTTACTGACCATGCTGCCGATTATGGCCATGGGGCTGGCGATGTTTTTCGGCATCGGCATCGCGCGTTACCTGGGGACGCATCGCAGCATCCTCCTGTCACTGTCGCTTATCGGCTTGGCAACCCTCGCTCGTCTGCTTCTCGATTCTGCTTCAAGCGCTGCCGGGCCCCGGCAGGCTTTTTTCCACATGCCTCGGGCCTGGATGCTGGGAGTTTTCTTTGGCCTCGGTACTGCGTCCTATACCTGCGTGCTGGCCTGGCTTGCGCCGTATTATCTGGAGAACGGCTGGAGCGAGCAGGATGCCGGGCTGTTGCTGGGCTTTCTGACCCTGATGGAGGTCGCATCGGGTCTGCTGGTTCCGGCGCTGGCCAACCGCAGTCGCGATAAGCGCGTGGCGCTGGCGGTGCTGCTGGTGTTGATGAAGATCGGTTTTACCGGGCTGATTCTGCTGCCGCAGCGGCTGGGCCTGCTGTGGACCTGCTTGCTGGGGTTGGGTATCGGCGGTTTGTTTCCGATGAGCCTGATTGTGGCGATGGACCATGCCGATGATCCTCGGCAGGCAGGCGGCCTGACCGCATTCGTGCAGGGCGTGGGTTACCTGATCGCCAGTCTGTCGCCGCTATTTGCCGGAGTAATCCGCGACTCGACGGGCAGCTTTGCAGGCGCATGGTGGTTACTGATGGCGTTGGTCGCGATCATGCTGTTGATGGTGGTGCGACTCGATCCCCGACGCTATGCTGAGCACCTGCGCAGCGCCGGCGTCAAACCGGTCATTATTGGCGAGGGGGCGGCATGATTGCATTTTGATGCTATCTTGTCCGCGTGGACCTGATCGTCCGGTCGCAGTGCCAGCGAGATGCCTCAATGCTCAACAGTAATGCCCTGAGAAAGCTGGACATGCAGGACCTGATGGTCTTTGTCTCGGTGTATGAACAGCGCAACCTGACCCTGGTCGCAGATGCGTTGCATGTCAGTCAGTCAACGGTCAGCTACTGCCTGAAAAAGCTGCGCGCCAACTTCGAAGACGATCTGTTTATCTGCACCCGCAATGGTATGCGTCCGACCCGCAAGGCATTGGCCATGCACGCCCATGTGCAGCAGATTCTCGAGTCGGTCAATTTGTGTCACGACGGCCTGAGCCTGTTTGATCCGACCCGCAGGCAAACCACCTTCACGGTATGTGCCCCCGAGTATTTCGAGCTGTTGGTATTGCCGCACTTGATGCGCGACTTTGTCGCCGCTGGCTTTTCGGTAACGGTCAATGTACAGAAACTTGAGAAGCAGTTGCCCGCCGAGCAATTGAACGACGGTCGTTTTGACCTCGCCCTGTGCTTCGGACCGGGCTTTCACCGAGTCCCGGACAGCCTGATTTCACAAGTGTTGCTTGAGGATGACCTTGTCTGCGTCATGGACGCCCGGTTCGCGCCGCTCAGTGCCCTGATGGACATTCAGACCTTCATCGGGCACCACCACGTGTACCCGACGCCGTGGACGTCCGGTACCAACATGGTCGATGGCTGGCTGCAACGGCAAGGGCTGGAGCGCAACATTGTTGCGCGCGCCAACAGTTACCGCGCCGCGCTGCAATTGCTCGAGGGCACTGATTTCATACTGGTTCTGCCCCGGCGCATTCAAACCCTGCTGGGTAACGAACCTTGGATTGCCGTGTTTGAGCTGCCGCCGGACCTGCCCGGTTTCAGTCTGGACATGCTGTGGAGTGCCCAGGCCGATCAGGACGAGGCCAGTGGCTGGCTGCGTGAACAAGTTGTGAAGGTCTGCGCCGAGCGCGGTCTGCTCTGACGCGTGGTCAGTTGCTGGACTTGTCTTGCTGCGGGTCTGGCGAAGTACCAGGCCGCGGTTGCTCGCCCTGTTGATTGAGCTGCTTGTTCTTCTCGCCCACTTTACCGGCGTTTTCCGGTTTGTGATCGAGGTCTTCGCGTTTGGATTCATCTGCCATGACCGTACTCCAGAGTGTCGGGTTATCTGTTGATTGGTCACTGACGGTTCTGCAAGATTCGATTTATACGACACGCGGTCCGGAGCAGTCTTTTTCGGCCCCGAACCGCAAAAACGTGTCAGCTCAGCAGGGTCAATACGTCTTTGGCAGCCTGTGCAGAGCTGGCCGGGTTTTGTCCGGTGACCAGCTTGCCGTCGGTCAGTACGTAGACGCTCCAGTCATCGCCCTTGGAGTAGTCACCACCCAGTTCCTTGAGCGTGTCTTCAACCAGGAAAGGCACGACATTGGTCAGGCCAACGGCCTCTTCTTCGCCATTGGTGAAGCCGGTGACGCGGCGACCCTTGACCAGCGGCTGACCGTCCGACGCTTTCACGCGGCGCAGCACGCCCGGCGCATGACACACCAGACCATGAGGCTTGTCTGCCTTGGCGAATGCTTCGATCAGGGCGATCGAGTGCTTGTCTTCGGCCAGATCCCACAGCGGACCGTGGCCGCCGGGGTAGAACACTGCATCGAAGTCGGCAGCGTTTATGCCCGACAGAAGACCAGTATTGGCCAGCACTTTCTGGGCATCGGTATCCTTGGCGAAACGCTCGGTTTCCGGGGTTTGTGCATCGGGCTCGTCGCTTTTCGGGTCAAGCGGTGGCTGACCGCCAGCAGGCGATACCAACGTGACCTCGGCACCGGCATCCTTGAACACATAGTAAGGCGCTGCAAACTCTTCGAGCCAGAAGCCGGTTTTCTTGCCGGTGTCGCCCAGTTGGTCATGGGATGTCAAAACCATCAGGATTTTCATATTCGTGCTCTTCATTGAAGGGTTGAGAGTGTGTAGACACACAAATGCCTGAAGGGTTGTCAGAATATTTTACGACCGTAACGTTTCAAGGCCGGACTTCAACGTTGTGGGTACGTCAAAGCCCGGCCTTGCTTCAGGCGCTGATCATTGCCCTGCAGTTCATTGCTCTTTGCTGAGGTCCACCAGCGGCTCTTTGCGCACCTCAGTCTCGCGACGGTCCTGAATGCTCTTGACCTGGCCAAGCGCCTTGTCGACCGCGCCCTTGTCAGCCAGCAGGCTGTAGATGATCTGGAACTGACGTTGCTCTTTGGGCGCAATGGTCGGTACCAGATTCAGTGGACGCTGGAAGCGGCGGTTGTAGGAGAAGCTGGTGCCCGGTTCCAGCCCGGTCACGTAACCCTGGCCTTTGGTGTCAGTGTTTTTCCACAGTGAGAACACCGGCAATTGCCTGGTATTGAAACCGACCGACACACCCAGGCTGCCTGCCTTGTTGTGCAGCACGGTCAGCGTATCGCCCTTGGCATCGCCATAAGGCACGACGTTGTAGACCGTTTCGTCATAATCCGGCGTCGGTGCACGGTAGGTCTGCCAGTCGCCCAGATCACCCTTGGCCTTCTCGTTGAACGGTGAAACCTGCTTGACCGGTGCTTCGAAGCGCGTCCCTTGCTCAAGGAACGGTGTGCTGAAGTTGCTGTGGTACAGCGCCTGGTATTCCTTCGGATAATCGCCATTGTTGGTCAGCGTATCGTTGAGCGAAAAGCTCGTGCTGCCTGGCTCGGTGACCAGTTCGGTCTGCACCGAAAAGTCGACTTTCTTGAACGCCTGTTCCTTCAGCTCACCCTTGAGGCGGATCGCATAAGGCGGCTTTTCGTCGATCTGCAGCGTCACTTTGCTGGCCGGAATGTTGGCCGCGCGGCCGTGCAGGGTCAGCAGTTCGCCGTTGTCCATGCCCGGGTGGCCCACCCACTCGTAGCCACAGCGGGTCACCAGTTCGTTGAAGCCCTCCAGCCAGCCCAGCCCGCCACGGCCATTGAGTTCGATGAAGGCCGGATTGACCACATCCTTGACCGGCGAATCCCAACCCATGCGTACATCACCCACCGATGCCTGTAGCACGTTCATGCCGCGGGTAGGCACCACCGAAAGCTTCATTGTGCCGTTATCGATATCGATGATGCTCACGCCTTCCTGACGACCGCCGTGCAGGGTTCGCATCGTGACAGTGAACGGCTTGTCGGTCTTGACGCCCAGTTGCTGACTGGTGATCTGCTGATTCTGCGCAGCCTTGTCGGTGTCGAGCAGCACGTAATCCCAGGCAAACACACTGGAAGCGGCTGTGAGGGCACCGAGGCCGACGAGCAGGGGAAGGGATTTCATGGTGGTGGTCCTTCTGTAATTATTGGAATTATGGTGCTGCCTATCGTTTGAGCAGCTATTTAACGCCTAGTTAATCGATTCAGCAATGGGCCGATTCCAGGCAAAGCGCTTTTCAATCACCATGGCACTGAAGACGCGGAGTGCGACGTTATCGAAGTAACTCGCCGAGGGACGAAAAGGTGACCTGAGCCGAGCTCTAACCCACCTGACAAAGAAAAACCGCCGTATAACGCATAGCGTCACGAACTGCATTCCCACGCTAAACGAGAGGTGCCTCGGCCAAACATAATCCGGCACGCTAAAGCACCGGTCATTGAAAGTCTGGTAACTGACCCCGAACCTGATCGAGCCCAGGCTGCTCGGCTGCCGCCTCACCCAACAACCGCTCGATCTGCGCATGCTCCCAGCCACTGAGCAAACTGACCGGGTCGGTGCGCAGCCAGCTTTCGAACGAGCCTTCCCGACCTTGCGGGCAGCAACACGCACGACAGCGAGTCGGACTGCCTTCAGTTATTTCCAGCGTCAGCAGCCAGCCGTCGATGTCGACCTGTTGCAGCCCGGAGCCGGAGGGTGTACCGACAAGCTTCAGCGACCGTGTACCCATCGCAGCATCCCGCAGTTGCTGATACACCTCACGAGTCGTCAGAGCTTTCACAGGCGTCACCCAATTCCATTTTGCTGAGTAAAGCACGATTCCTGAATCGTGCAGGATGAGATAACTGTCAGCTCAACGGTCTTTCAAGATGTCGACGCCGCGCCGAACAGGCTTTCGATCTCGGGCCGGGTCTGATTGATGGCGCCTATCTGACGGATCAGCTCCGCCTGTCTGCTGCCACGTATGCCTGCGGTGGTCATGACTGCATCGCGCACGTAGGTATAGACACCGCTGACGCCAAATGGCGTGATGTAACGCACGTGCTCGCTGATGCCTTGAGTGATGGCCTTGAAGTGCTCGCTGGCGTAATAGGTTCGACGGGCCCAGGCCGATTCGAACACCAGTTCCACCATGATGATGTTCAGGCGTGACGCCTCGACCTTGTGATCAACATCGGGAGCAGGCGGTGCCGGCTGGGCATTGTCGTAGGGCTGCGCGAGGTGCAGGCGCAGTTTGAGTACGGCATCGGCCGCGGCCATTTCACTGACGAGCTTTTCAATGGCCTTGCGGGCGGCGGGCAGGTTATCGCTGGCGAGATGGAAATGCAGGTGCATTTTGTCCAGCGTGGCTGTTTCGTTGGGGATCGGATCGGGCAGGCGATCCACCAGTGTGCTGGAGCCGTCCGGCACGTCGTAAGCAATGGTTTGCTCAAACATGTTCTGCTCGTCGGAGAACAGCAGAGCGCTGGCGTCCTTGAATTGTTGCTGACTTTCGGCGGATAGAAAGCCGATCTCCACACCACCATCCAGCACGTAGCCCGGCAGTGGCGTGACGCCTTCGATCAGCGGCCACAAATGACCATCCTTTTCACGCGTCAGGTGATGCTGCACATACCAGCCAAGGCCCTCGAGTCTCGCGCACAAAGGGCCGTGAACATCGCGCCAGTAGGTGGCAAACAGGTCATGGGGAACGCCGTTCCTGCGCAACACCGTGGTATACGAATTGATAACGATGTTTTCATCGCGAGCGCCGTAGTTACCGGAAAATTCTGAGGTATGCATGAGTGCTCTCTGTCCTGAAGATGTTTCTCTCAGGCGCTTCGTCCGCGAGGTAAGTTCAAGGCAAATTACCGGCGGACATATTGGCTCGAAGCAATGCACGGCGAGACGAACAGATGCCCCCGGTAGGCGCCTGCCAGAGTACGTGCCGATACCACCGACCACATCAGTGCCAGCAGCGCGACGAGCCCGGCACCAAACACGTCGAAAAAACGCAGGTGCAGGGTAGCGCCGAGTTTCAGTGTCGCCAGCGCATACACGCCGAGCGGGAAGGTAAATGCCCACCAGCCCAGATTGAATTCGATACCCTGCTTGAAGTAACGCGCGGTGATCAATACCGCCAGCGCCATCCACCACAGCCCCAGCCCCCAGAACAGCGTACCGACCATCACACCGATGCCAGCCACCACCGTGCCGAGCGACGCCAGGCCGTGGGCGGCAAAGATGGCCGGGGCCTCGTTGCCCATCACCAGCATGCCCAATGCGCCTGTGCCGATAGGGCCGAGTGCCAGCCAGCTCGACGCGGCCATGCTTTCATGAGGCAGTTTGTGCAATGCCAGACGCAATAGCAGAATCACCAGAATGCTCAATGCCACCGGTACCGAGTAGGCCCACAACACATAGCTGGTGATCAGCACGGTGAACTGCGAATCAGCGGCTGCGAGGTGCGGGGTCAGCAGTCCGCCGCAGGCTGCTGCAACTTCTGCTGCCACCACGGGCAACAGCCAGACAGCGGTCATCTTCTCGATACTGTGTTCCTGACGGGTAAACATCATGAACGGAATCAGCACGCCACACGCCAGGGCCATTGCTACATCCAGCCACCACAATGCTTCGGCCAGCGGCACGATGGCAGTGCCCCAGCGCGCCGGGCCATACACCAACAGGCCGCTGATTACAGTTGCCAGTCCCATGGGAATGGTGCCGAAGAACATCGACACGGTGGAATGCCCGAACACCTGACGCGCCTCGTTGAAAAACAGCAGCCAGCGGCTGGCGTACATGACGCTGAAGAGGATGAACAGACCGATGTTCAGGAACCATAACGCTTCACCCAGCGTGCGCAATGCAGCAAGGTCTCCCGGCAGTTGCGCCAGCGCCAGTGACAAAATTCCGGTGCCCATGGTCACTGCGAACCAGTTGGGGGTGAATTGTCGAACGGCCTCCAGCGGGCTCGTCAGCGCTGCGAGAGGCGCGTTGCCCTTGTTGATAATGGTGAACCTGCTCATGGCCGTGTCCTGCTGCTGAATGGGGAACAGGTTTTCAGTCTACGCAGTCACGGAAAATCTTTTAAACGGGTAATCTATCTTCTTGTTACCTGATTTTCAGGTAGGTTTGCCCGGCTATGGAGTTCAGCCTTGAGACTCAATCTGCGTCAATTACAGATTTTTTGCGCAATCACCCGCTGTGGCAGTACCACCAGCGCGGGTCATGCATTGTCTTTGTCCCAATCGGCTACCAGTGCGGCATTGAACGAGCTGGAAAGCGCACTGGGTACCCGGCTGTTCGACCGGGTGGCCAAGCGGCTGGTCCTCAACGACAACGGTCAGGCACTGCTGCCGCGTGCCATGAAAATGCTGGAAAACGCCCAGCAGATCGAAGACAGCTTTCTATTGCCGGACGCGACCTTGAATGCTCGTCTGCGAATCGGCAGTAGCAGCACCATTGGCAATTACGTCGTGCCGCAGATAGTCGGCGCACTGCGCAGTTCGACGCCTCTGCTGCGAGTCGATGTGGACATTGGCAACAGTACACTGATTGCTCGCAAGGTAGCGCAGTTTGAAATCGACATGGGCCTCATCGAGGCACCGTGCCACCTGCCGGAGCTGATCGCTGAGCCGTGGCTGGTCGATGAAATGGTCATTGTTGCCGGCAGCGCTCATCCGTTGGCCCGGCAACAGCAGGTTTCGCTGGGGGAGCTGCAGAACGCTGAATGGCTGTTGCGTGAGCAGGGTTCGGGGACCCGGGAAGAGGTCGAGCACTTGTTGCTCAGGCATTTGCACGATCTGCAGGACATGCGCCAGGTAGGCAGTTCTGAAGCGATAATGCGCACCCTCGCTCAAGGCATTGGCATCAGTTGTCTGTCCCGTCGTATCGTCGCCGATCTGCTGCTGAGCGGGCAGTTGCGCACACTCGCCAGCCCGCTGCCGCCGCTCAATCGTCGGTTCTTCATGATCACTCACCGCGACAAGTTCGTCTCGCCGAGCCTGGAGCGGTTCAGGGAGGCCTGTCGGCAGTCGGCCGATCAGGCAGGCACGTTGCGCCACGGTTTGAGCCACAACGCCAGCCCGACCAGCAGCAAAGTGCCGTAAACGCAGCTCAGGCCCAATTGCAGCCAGGTGTCGTGAAGCGGGTGCAGGAGCAGGGCGGCGAAGATCATCAGCAGGCTCGCCAGCAGCCAGTGACTGCGCCACGGCAAAACGCCGAGCAACGCCTGACGGCGCATCAGCAGCACGCCTGTGACCAGCGCGCCGCCCAGTGCCGCGATGGCGATGCCGGTCAGGCCGAAGACGAAGGGCAGCGTCGCCAACAGCAGCGCGTTGCATAGGCTGCCGATCAACTCGCAGTTGAGCGGCAGGCGCGTGTCACCGGCGGCGTAGGCGTAGCGCGCCAGCAAGGCGTTCCAGGCACCGAACATCAACGGCACGGCAAACCAGGCCAACAGCTCTGGCAGCGGACCCTCATGGCTCTGATTAGGCAGCAACAGGGTCACCAGCGCGCCGGCTGCACCGATTAGCCCGGCCACGGCCGGCAGGGTCAGCAATGTGGCGCTGCCCAGCCCGCGTCTGAGCAGCGACAAACGCTGCTCGCCCGCGCTGCCGCTCATCAGCCCGAGCAGTACCTGGTTCAGGCTCATCAATGCAATAAGCGGCAGGTTGATCAGTTTACGCGCCAGATTGACCCAGGTGACCGCGCCTTCACCGAGCAACGACGCGACCATTCGCTCGAGCAAGGCAAGGCCCTGGCTGGCCAGGTTGCTGCTCAGCAGTGGACCGATGCGTTGCAGCAGTTCGCGCACGGCACCGGCTTCCGATTGCCACTGCCAGGGCCGCCATCCCGAACGATACAGGGCAGGCAACAACACGCCCGGCATCAGCACGCTGCCCAGTACGCAAGCGCTGGCCAACCCGGTCGACGTTGCGGCGTGGCTGAACGTGGCGAGGTAGATGACCGGCGGCAGGTTGAACAGCAGCGAGCCGAGCCCGGCCAGCACGAAGCGCGAACGCGCCTGCAAAGGTACGCAGAACAGCGCGTGGAGCATGAAGCCGGGTGCGCACCAGGCCAGCCAGCGCAGGCCGCTGGCTGCCTGTGCATAGCCGTCGGCGTCCAGCCCCGGACCGATAAGACGCACCAGAAACCCGGCACCGATCGCCAGCACTGCGCTCAATGCTGCCCCGGTCAATAACAAACGCGGTGCCATGCCGCCCAGCCAGCGTTGTTGCCGGTCAGCCGGACGTTGCTGATAAAGGGGCAGGGCGGCAGCGCTGAGCAGCCCCGCGGCCAGTGACATGCGCAGCGCTTCGGGCAAAAACATCGAGACCAGAAAGGCATCGCTCTGACTGCCAGCACCCCAGGCTGCTACCAACAGCCATTCACGGGCAAAACCGGCTGCCAGGCCGGTGAGGGTGGCCAGTGTCAGCCAAAGTGTCGAGCCCAGCATCGCGCGCCCTGCCGATCAGTGAAACAGGGTGAACAGGCCTTTGCCGCCCACCTTGTAATTAAGGCCGCGAGCGCGTTCACCCTTGACCTCGGCATTCGGTCCGCTGACGATCGCATAGGGCGCGACAGGTTTGGATACCACACTGTTGCCGCCCACTACTGCGCCTTCGCCGATCTCTGCACCGAACGAGAGCAACGCGCGGCTGCAGATCCATGCGTAGTCACCGATAAACACTGGTCCGCCGACCGCCCAGAACTCGGGCTCGGCAAGGTCGTGTCCACCCGCAATAATCAGCACATGTGAAGCGATGGTGACGTGATCGCCAATCACCAGCCCGCCACGGGCGTCAAGCTGGCAATGCCAGCCCACGGTGGTGTCGTTGCCGATGCGCAGGCTGTCGACGCCCAGCACCTCGGTATTGCGCCACACAGTCGAACCCTTGCCGATCTTCGCTCCACCGATGCGCAACCACAGCAGGCGCAGGGTGTGGCTGGGGATCTTGCAGATCAGGATGTTGTAAGCCTGTTCCCAGGTCCGCAACATGCGGTCACGCAGGGTCGGCCAGTTGATTCCGTACAGAGGAATCAGCGCGCCCAGGGTTTCGCTGGACAGCAGCTTGTAGAAGCGCCGCGCCAGCGGGTTTTCGATTCTTGGTTCGATGTTGAGGTAGCAGATGAACGACAGGGTTCGTTCCTTGATACGCGTTTCAAAGCACACTTCGTTGTCCAGCATCCACTGGTAGGCGGCTTCCAGCTCTTCGAGCGGCACCGCCATCTTGCGCGCGTAGTCGGGCAGTGCCTCTCTGAGATTATGAGAATGCATCATGCGGTGTTTCATGAGGAGGCTCCCGGCTCGGGTGAGGCGTCAGGGTGTTGAGGAGTCGTTTCGGCCCTGGCACGCAGGCGTCTGGTTTCGTGCAGGCTGATGCCGACAAATAGCCAGAACAAGGCAACCAGTACGCTGGTGAAACTGAAGTAGTGGTCAAACAGGCCGCTGAACAGTGCGGATAGAACACCCGTGGTGCAGCCCAGCGCAATGGCGTTTTCCCGGGCCAGCACTACCCGGTCGCTGCCGGGGCGAACTTCTTTCCACCAACTGATGGTCACGGCAATAAACAGCAACATGCCTGGCAGGCCGATCTTGTAGATGAAGTTCAGCCACAGGTTGGAAATGCCGAACTTTGTATAGCCCAGTACCGGCGGGTCGACCTTGAAGCCGATACCGAACGGGAAGGTGGCGACTGCGTCGGGAAAATTACTGTATTCCAGGAAGCGAACCGCGGTACTGGCGTCGTCGGAAGTGAACAACCCCATCAGTCGGTCCTGCAGCGGCGGGTAGAACGCCAGCAGGAAAATCCCGGCGACCAGCCCGCCCATCAACAGCCGTCCCAGATGCGGAATGCGTCGCCGAGCCATCAACAGCATCACGGCGATCAGGCTCAACAGCGCTCCGCGTGAGCCGGTCAGCAACAGACCGATGGCACCCAGTGCCGCCACCGTCAGGCCCAGCCTGCGCGCCGAGCCGGTGCGCGTCATACCGAAGCAGAACGCCAGCGGTAGCAACATGGCCAGGGCACCGCCTGCCACGTTGGGGTGCATCCACGGCGAGCCCATGCGGCTGGCAAGCGAAAGCAGGCTCTCGCTCAAGATGTCTGCACCGCTGTAGCCCAGGCTACCGAGGATCGGGATGATGGCAGTTGCCGAGCCTTTGGTCACATACACCGAGATCGACAGCAACAACAGCAGCAAAGTCCCGCCGAGCAGCGCCATGACCGCCTTTTCCAAGGTTTTTAGGTCAGTCAGCAAGCGCGGTACCAGGAACAGGATAGACAGGTTGAACAGCCAGCGAACCCAGTTGATCGGGCCGTTGCCGTCGGCGACGACGGTCAACTGTCCGACCAGAAACGGGAACGCACTGAACAGCATCAATGCCACCAGCAGTTTTTCGGTGCTCAGCATTTTGGGCACCGTGTTGCGTTCCTGAAAGACTGCGTGCAGCAGGTAGCTGGCCCAGGTCAGCATGATCAGCGCTTCGGACACCGTGGTACGAACGCCAATCTGAATTGTAGAGTAGGGCAGGAAGGTCCCGATCAGGCAGAACAGCAGAAGCCCGCGTGCCGGGCGGCGAATAATGGTGGCCGCCGCCGCCAGACCGATTGCTGCCGCCACCACGAATTGTGCAGGCAGCATCCAGATCATCACACCGAATATCAGGCTGAACATCAGCCCCAGGGGTAAGGCCAGTGGCATCAGCGCAATTCCTCCAGCGTCGCGTGCACGCGTTCGCAAAAGGCTTTCAACTGATAGCGCTCTGTCCATTCTCTGGCAACTGCGGGGTCGTCTTCGGGCGCATGCGACAACGTGCCCATCAGCCTGATCAGGTTGCCACTGTCGACAGGTGAAAAGCGCGGGCTGTCGGGCGGAGCGATTTCATCCAGCGAAGAGCCTGTGGCCACGGCAACCGGCGTGCCTGTGTTCAGTGCTTCGATCACCGGCAGCCCGAAGCCTTCGCTTCTGGATGGCTGCCAGAGCCGCTCGGCATTTTGGTAGACCGCATGCAGTTCGGCATCGCTGAGGCCGCTGAGCACGTGCAGGCCCGGTAACTGGCGCTGGGCTTCGGTCAGCGGATCGTCGCCACCGACCAGTACCAGTTCCGGGGTGTCGACAAATTGCATGCGTGCGGTCTGCCAGGCATCCACGAACCACTTGATGTTCTTGCGCGGTTCGCGTGTGCCCACGCACAGCCAGTAACGCAGGGGCAGTCGCAGTTGGCTGATATCAGCGGGCTCACCCTTGAAACCTTCTACCAGCAACGGCACCACGCGCAGCTTGCCTTTGACCCTGGGAAACAGGCGCGCGACTTCGTTGGCAGTGAATTGCGACGGCACCCAGATCTGGTCGGCCACTTTCAGCGACCAGGCAATCGACAGGTAGTCGGTCAGCCGGTAGATCCTGGCTTTCAGTCGCGAGCCGTGGCTGTTGTGCTCAGTGATCTGAAACAGATCGTGCAACTGTAATACGTAGCGCATGTCAGCCGGTTTGCGCCCCAGCGGCAGGCCCATGTTGATGTTGGCGAAGTAAATCTGCACCCCGGCATCACGCAGAGCACCGGGCAGGAAAATGCCTTCGAAGCGCAAGCGATCCGGCAGGCGATGCACCGAGTCCAGCGGTGCGGCCCAGCGTGGGGTGTGCATCAAGCGGCGTACCGGATGATCGTAGGGTGCCACGCCGAACAGCTGCAATTGCACGTCCGGATGTTCACGAAATGCCTGTTCCAGCGCAAAATTCTGGCGACCGATGCCGCTGATGGGGTAACCGGCTGCCGCGCGGTAGTCGAGTCCTATACGCATGAGCGCGATCCTTGCTTGGGGAGCGAAAAGCGGGTGTAGATCACTTCCAGCTGGGCGGCCGAAACGGACCAGTCGTGCCGGGCACGCACATAAACGCGGCCGGCTTCGCCGATCTGGTCGAGCCGTAACGGTTTATCGGTGTATTCAACGATCAGGGTTGCCAGCCCGGACGCGTCTTCACTGCCCAGGTAATGTTCGCCATTAGTGACCGACAACCCGGAAACGCCTTGCGCGGTGGTGACCACCGGCAGACCGGCGGCCATGGCTTCCAGTGTCTTGAGCTTGGAGCCGCCGCCCTGGCGCAGGGGCGCGAAGAACATCGAGGCACTGGCCTGCAAGACGCGCAGGTCAGGTACGAACCCCAGCCATTCGATACGCGGGTCAGGCCAGCGTTCACGCCAGGCCTCAGGCAGGCCGAAGCCGCCGATGGCAAAACGCACATCGGGTGCCTGAGCCCAGACCAGTGGCATGATTTCGTCCAATGCCCACTCGATGGCATCTATATTGGGGCCGTATTCGTAGTTGCCGATGAACAGCAGGCGATGGCTGTTACGGTCCGCATGAACGCTGGCGTAGTAAGCGCAGTCGACACTGTTGACGACATAGGACGTGGCCTTGCCGCTCAAACGCGAAAGCACCTTGGCGTCGTCTTCGGTGACCGCGATCAACTCGCCGGTCTGGCGAAATACCCGGGTTTCCCAGCGCCGGTAGCGCCAGCGGTCGTATACGGCGAAGGCATTGGCCCAGCGTGGCAGACGGTCGTAACTGGCGGCGCCAAGGTCTGATTCAACATTATGTTCGGTCAGCACGAACGGTTTGCCCGAGCGCTTGAGTACGCGTTCGAATGGCTGAAAGAAATAGGTGTGCTGCAACTGGATGATGTCCCAGTCCTCTTCAAGCAATTGCTCGAAGACTTTTTCCAGTTTCGGGGCGTAGCCGTTGACGCTGGCCAGCATCGGCGCAGGTGCAAACGCCACGGCCAGCAGTGTGCGCAGGCTCAACAACGGGCGTCGATCGACCACGATCAAGCGCTCCAGCCAGGGTTCCAGTGCCGAACGAGCGCTATCGTCCAGCGCGTTCTTGGACTGCACCAGAAGGGTGATGCGATGGCCGCGCGCTGCCAGATTACGCAGCAAATGGTATTCCCGGGTTTTGCCGCCACTGGTGGTGGGCCAGGGCAGGTAAGGGAGCGTCCATAGAATTCGCATACTCAGGGCTTCCATTCCAGAATTTGCAGAGTCGGCTTCAGCAGCAGAGTGACGCCTTGGCTTGCGGACAATGGTGTGCGGCTGCCACTCAGTGGGTCATGCACAACCGCGTCGGTGATATTCGGGAAGTTCAACGAGGTGCCGGTCGCACTCCAGAACATCAGCAGATGAGTGCCATCTTCACGGGTCCACGGCACTGCATACAGATCGTCCGGTACACGGCTCACTGCGGGCGGTTCGGCGGGTTGCAGGCGCGGACCGGTTATCTTCAGGAAATTCTGCAGTGCGGTGTAGACCGGTTTGGGGCTGGCTTGCAGGTCAAGCAGGCCGTAACCCTGATCGCGGGCCGAGGCGCGCTCATCCAGATCGCTGAGATTGAACAGGAAGATGCGCTGGAAATCCATCGCACTCATCAGTGCCAGACGCCGCAGGGTATAGTCGGCCTGACCTGAAATGCCAATCAGATGTTGCATCTCGACCGGGCCTGCATAGCTTGACCAGCCCCATTCAGTTGCCCACACCTGCTTGACGCCATTGCTGTGCAGCAACTGGTTCATGGCATTGGCGCGCACCAGAAAATCGCGGTCCGGTAGCGAATCGCCTTCCGGGTACTCGGAATAAGGGTGGTATGCCGCCACGATATTCTGCTGGCCCAGCAGGCCATTATCGAGCAGGGTCTGTAGCATGTAGCCAGAGGTGCTGTGCATCTGACTGTAATAAGCCATGCCCGCAGTGACGATGGTCTTGTCCGGCAGGGCGGCGCGAATCGCGTTGGCAGTGGTGGTCAGCAGGCGTCCATAGGCGGTCGGGTCCTCCTTGGGCAGCCAGACAATGTTCGGCTCGTTCCAGACCTGCCAGTTGTTCACCTGTGGATAGCGCTGGGCCAGGGCGGTCATGCGTGCGGCAAATACGTTGAAATCCGTGGGCGGATACTGATCGCGGCTTTTCGCACCGGCCGGTGCACTGCTGGCGAAAGGCGCCGAGCCCACCAGATAAGCCACCGTGTTGTAGTTGTGCGCCTTGATTGCAGCCATGGCGGCATCCAGCTCGGTCAGGGCGTAGCTATCCTTTTGCGGCTCGATCACCGGCCAGTGAATGGTCAGGCGCACCCAATTGAGGCCCAGTTCGTCCAGGCGGCTCATCTGTTGTTGATAGATGTCAGGCGCAAAATACTGAAACTGCACATTGACGCCCAGAAAGTCCGCCCAAACCACCTCACGGGGTGCCTTGAGGACCGTTGCCGCATGGGCCGCGCCAATCATTGCTGCGCTGAGCAGTGCGCTCGCGACGATTTGCCGGAATCTGGATTGACGCTGCATGTCACTTCTCCTCGCACGCCTGGCGGAATACATCCCGAAAACGCTCTGCGGTGTGGCTCCAGACTCTGGCCTTGCCCATGTGCGAGGCGTTGTCGGCCCATTGTTTGACCAGCTCCGGATCCGCGCAAGCTTGCGTCAGAGCCTTTGCCAGACCGTCCACATCGCCTTGCGGATAAATCATGCCGTTGCCGTGCGAGACCTCTTCGGCAAACGAGCGTGCATCAGAAGTAATCACGCCCCTGCCACACGCCACCGCCCATGACAGCGCGCCGCTGGTGCCGCGCAGCTTGCCGAGAAGCTTCAGTTTGCTCGATTCGCGATAAGGCAGAACCATCACGTGATGAGCCTGGATCACCTGAGGGATTTGCTCGGCAGGCAAGTCCAGTTGCCAGTCGATCAGATCGACAAGGCCCAGCTGGCGGATGCGCAGGCGCAGTTGCTCCAGGTAGCTGCCGGACGGGCCGAAGGCCATTTCCGGCTCGCTGCCGCCTGCCAGGGTCAGGCGTACGGTCGACCGCAACGCAGGCTGTGCGGTGAAAACGCTGGCCAGCGCATCAAGCAGGTCTTCGATTCCCTTGCCGCGATAAATGAAGCCGAAATACAGCAGACGCAAGGGCTTCAAGGGCGGCAACGGGGCGGGAGCGATGGCGACGTTGCCGTGACTGATCACCGCCATCTGTGCGGTTTGCAACCCCATGCGCTGACGCAGGCTCTGGCTGCCCGCCTGGGTCAGTGTCACCAGACGTGTCATGTGCTGTGCCAATTGCCGCTCTTCACGCAGGCACAGTGGGTCGGCCAGCACTGTTGCCATTTCCGGCAGCGGTGAGCGCATGCCGCTGACGATCGATAAGGGCCACGGCAGTTTCTCGCGCCGCCACACCAGTCGCTCGGGGTCGTGCACTGTCGCGGTCAACGGCAGCTTCGGAAAGCGTCGACGCAAGGCTCGCAGGGCCTGGAACTCCGCCAGCCGTCCGCCGCCCAGTTCGGCATGGACCAGATCGATCTCGCTCCAGTCGGCTTCGGCCACACGCTGCTCTGCGGCTCGTGGATCGTTGCCGACACCCAGCAGCGGTGTGCTGACCTGCAAGCCGATGCCTTCAAGCGCATGCCGCAGGTGCCCGGCATAATCGGCGATGCCGTTCTGCTCGGGTGGCAGCGGCGCAAGCAGGGCGATGCGCATCAGCCTCGGCTCCCGATCCGCTTGAGGAAGTTCAGTACCTGCTCCGGCACCTCAAAACGACGGCGGTTGATAATGATGCCGTCGACTTTCTTGAATGCGGTATTGAGGTTATTCAAGGTGTCCTCAAGCATCGGCACTGTGGTGTCTTCGGCACGCACCACCAGCACGATCAGGTCAGCCTTGCGCAGCAGCACAAAGGCATCCTGGTTGGCGGAAAGTGCCGAGGCGTTGATCAGCACGATTTCGCCAGGACTGGCCGGGCCGCGGCCTTCGGTGCGGACTCGATGACCCTGTTCGATCAACAAGGTGCTCAGCCGCTCGATGACGAACGACACGCCTGCGCCGGACTTGACCGAGGTGAAGCCGATGGTCAGGCCGCGCTCGTCTACCTGATCGAGCGGCAGAATGCCGTATACCCGGTGCAAATTGGAGATGAAGGCTGCACTGCGCTCCTGAGCGCGTTCAAGGTCGGGCAGACTGGTCCAAACCGGGACGCCAAAGTTGCTCTCGATCTTGTCGCCGTCGTGGATGCGCTGGTCAAGCAGGTAGAAAAAGTACAGCGCCACGGCACCTACAACAAGGCTCAGCGGGAAAGCCAGCAGCAGCATCAGCAGGCTTTTCGGAAACACCCGGCTGGGGTTGAAGGTGGCGTCTTCAATGGTCGCGATATTGCTGATCTGGCTGTTGTCCAGCTCACGGTCAATACGCGATTTTTCCAGGCTGTCCTTGTAAAGTGCATAGCTCTTCTCGGCCGCATCCAGCTCGTTCTGCAGGCGCGAAAGCTCCGGCTCCAGATTCAGTGCCTGCTGGCGGTCGCTTTCCAGCTGCGCGATCTGCGCATTTTGCTGAACGAGCTGGGTTTGCAGGCGCGCGTAGCTGGTCTGCTGATCGGCGTACACGTTCTGCATACGGTTGTATATAGGGTTGGGTGTGATGCTCTCGGAGCGCTGGACGGTGGCTTCCTGTTCCTTGAGCAGCTTCTTGAGGTTGCTGACTTCCTCATTGATCGCACGAATCGGCGGTGCCTCTTCCTTGAACGAGCGGAGCATTTCCTGACGCTCTACTTCCTTGCCGTTGATGCGGTTCTGCAGGTCCTGGCGATTGGGGTTCAACGCCAGTTCGCGACCTGCCGAGACTGTCTTGGGTTGCTCTGCCAACTGCTTTTTCAGCAGGTCCAGGCCGGCTTTGGTAGACGCAATGGAACGGGTTGTGTTGTTGCGCTCGGTACGCAGGTCGTTGAGCCCCTGCGAGGTATCCGCCAGGCGCTGGGAAATGCTCACTGCGCTCAGTTGGTTCAGGTAGTTCTGGATTTGCTTCTTGTACTCGATGATGTTCGCGCCAGTCGTTTTCACTTCCGATTCATAGAACGCGTACAGGCTGACCCGGCCCAGTGTCTTGGTGCGTTGCAACTGGTACTCGGTGATCCAGGTCCTGAGCACGGTCTGCGCGATGTCCGGATCGTTCCAGGTAAATCTCAGCTCCATCACCGACGAGCCCGGTTCGTGGCTGACCTTGAAGTTTTTCTCCAGATCCTCGGCCAGACGTTCGGCCTGCGAGCGATGCTCCACCAGACCGATAAATTGCAGAACGTTGCGCACGCCGTTGACGACTGCCCCGACGACTGCCTTGAGGCCGTTCTTCACCGAGGCCAGAACGCCGGTTTCGGGCGGCACCATAGACAGTTCGGCGAGGTATTTCTCTGACACTGCACGCATGATCGGCCGCCCGCTGAGCATGCGCTCTTCGTCGAGCAGCGGATCACGCAGGCCGCTCGGTATCACGATAGCCTGACGGTCGGACAGCTCGATAGGCACAGTGCTGCTGTCACGGCCGGGCTTGACCAGCAGCAAGGCAGTGGACTCGTAGCGGTTTGGGAGCAGAAACGCGCCCAAAAGGATGATGACGAAGGTCGCCAGCACGGTGATCCTGACTTCGCGCTTGAAAATGAACAGCAGGCGCAGCAGGTCGCGGAATGAGCGGATGTTGATCATGTCTGTTTCCCTGACAATTAATTGTTGTTGCGCAGCTCGTAGTTCATGCCCAGGCCGATCGACTTCGCGAAGGGAATCAGCTGGTTGAAATACAGGGATACGCCGTCAACCTTGTTGCCGACCGATGATTTGGGAACGAACACGATATCGCCACGTTTTAGCAGTACCGGCGCTGTAGGGCCACCCGCACCGCCCGCCCAGAGAAACTTGCTGTAATCAAAGAAATAGGTCTTGTAGAGCCCGTTTTCTTCCTGACGCAGCAGCGCGACCTGACCGGCATCGGCATCCAGCGCCACACCGCCCGCGCCGACAATCGCCTGATCAAGATTGGTGGCGACGTTGACCGGCAACGTCACCGAGTTGCGTACGGCGCCGCCGACAAACACGGTATTACCCGGTGACTGGGAAATGTTGATGGTCAGTGCAGTCTCGCGGTAGACATTCTGCAGCTTGCTTTCCAGCAGGTCATTCAACTGCTGGAGTGTCAGGCCCGCAGCCTTGACAGTGCCGATGTAAGGGTAGGAAAAGGTGCCGTCGTTGAGCACCTGAAACAGCGTCAGCTCGTAGATGGAGTTGGCGGTAAACGCCGAAATCGACGGTGCCTCGCCACTATTGCGCACAATTCGCAGGGTATCGCCAGGACGGATTCTTTCCGGCGGCAGCGGTTTGCCCGCCAGTGCGCGACCTGCGGCCTGACCGGCTTCAATTTGCGCACGGTCATCCGGCAAGCCCACCCTGGAGGGGGTGTTGCATGCACTCAACAGCAATAAGCTTGCGATCAGCATCATGCTTTTCATTGGTCCTGAACTCCTGTCGAGCACAAATACGGCTCCCTTGCGGGTAATAAATTCATGTTGGCGGGCACTGCCTGTTCCGGTTGCTATCAATTGAAAACCGAGTGAATCAAGCGGCGTTTGGCGCTCGTGAATCAGCTCTTCACAGTCTTGTCGGGCACGCGTCCGTAAATGTCGGTAAAGCGCACGATGTCGTCTTCGCCCAGGTATTCACCGCTCTGCACCTCGATCATCACCAGGTCGATGACGCCCGGGTTGACCAGCCGGTGTGTGAACCCCGGTTTGATGAACGTCGACTCGTTGGTATCGAGCATGAATTCACGCTCGCCATTGGTGACGGTGGCCATGCCGCTGACCACGATCCAGTGTTCGCTGCGGTGATGGTGCATCTGCAACGAGAGTGACGCCTGCGGGCGAACGACAATGCGCTTGATCTTGAAACGCTTGCCTTCTTCGAGCACCGTGTAGGTGCCCCACGGGCGGGTGACGGTACGGTGCAGACGGTAGGCGTCATGGCCCTGACGCTTGAGTTCTTGAGCGATGACCTTGACGTCCTGACTGCGGCGTCCGTCCGCGATCAGCAAGGCGTCGGGGGTGTCGATGATGATCAGGTTGTCGAGGCCGATAGCGCCCACCAGGCGTTTGGGCGAGTCGATGTAGCAATTGCTGACGTCATGCAGCACGGCTTCGCCATTGCAGTAATTGCCTTGAGCGTCGACCGGAGAAAGTTCACGTACCGCCTGCCAGGAACCGATATCACTCCAGCCGAGCTGGCAGGGCACCACGGCAACTTTTTCGGAACGCTCCATCAGTGCGTAGTCGATGGAAATGTCCGGGGTCAGAGCAAACGATTCGCTGTCCAGTTCGACCTGCAGTTCACGATTGCCTTCCTTGCGCGGGCTTGATGCCAGGCAACTGCTGACCGCATTCAGCACGTCAGGTGCGTGAGTGCGCAGCTCGCGCAGCACGGCATCGGCACGCATGCAGAACATCCCCGCATTCCAGAAATGCAGACCACCGTCCACATAGCCCTGGGCAGTGACTGCGTCGGGTTTTTCGACAAAACGGGCGACCTGACAGGCGTCGGCACTGAGTGCCGGGCCTTTTTCGATGTAGCCAAAACCGGTTTCCGCTGCGGTCGGCACGATGCCGAAGGTCACCAGCCAGCCCTCGGTGGCCAGCTTCTGCGCGGCCGTCACTGCTCTGGAGAATTCCTCGATATTGGTAATCAGGTGATCGGCAGGCAATACCAGTAACTGCGCATCATCGCCATACAGCTGGCTGACATGCAGCGCAGCGGCGGCGACTGCCGCTGCGGTATTGCGCCCGAAGGGCTCAAGGATGAAATCCAGGCGCGCATTGCCTTTGTTCAACTGGCGATAGTCGTCCACCGTGCGAAAGTACACCTCCCGGTTGGTAACCGTCAGCAGGCGGTCGACTCCGGGCAGGCCGACCGCCCGCAGGAAGGTCTTCTGCAGCAGGCTCTGGCCGTCGGGAAGGCGCATAAACGGCTTGGGCATGGCTTCTCGCGAGACTGGCCAAAGGCGGGTGCCGGAGCCACCGGCGATGATGCAGGGAATGAGCGTACTCATCAGTAAGCCTCGCGGGTGAATAGCACTGCAGGCACAGTGCGCATAAGGATGTACAGGTCGAACCAGACAGACCAGTTTTCTATGTACTCGAGATCGAATTCGACGCGTTTTTCGATTTTTTCCACGGTGTCGGTTTCACCACGATAGCCGTTAATCTGCGCCAGCCCGGTGATCCCCGGTTTGACGCGGTGGCGCGACGTGTATTCTTTCACCGCTTGCTCGAACAAAATCCCTGCAGCCTTGGTCGCCGTCGCATGCGGGCGTGGCCCGACCATTGACATGCTGCCTGCCGCTACGTTGAACAGCTGTGGCAATTCATCCAGGCTGGTCTTGCGAATGAAGCGCCCGACCCGCGTGATTCTGGCATCGCCACGGGTGGTCTGGCGCTCGGCTGTTGCATCGGCCTGGTGCTGATGCATGGAGCGGAACTTGAATACTTCGATCAGGCGATTGTTGTAGCCGTAGCGCTTCTGGCGGAAAAACACCGGCCCTGGGGAGTCGAGCTTGATCGCCAGCGCGACCAGCAGCATTACCGGTGACAACACCAGCAACGCGAGCGACGACAGAACGATATCTTCGGCGCGCTTGATGAACGGAGACCAGCCACTGAGCGGCAGATCCGATGCATTGAACATCGGCAGCCGGGCCACTTCGGTAATGCGGTTGTGGGTATGCCGGAAGGCAATCATGTCCGGCACCAGCAACACGTTGACCGGTAGCCTGCGCAGTTCGCGAATGATGTAATCCATGCGGTTTTCCGCCGTCCAGGGCAGGGCGACCAGCACCTGGGTCACTTTCTCTTCGCGAATCAGCCGTTCCAGGTCACTGGTATTGCCCAGCAGGGGCAGGCTGGCCACGGTCTTGGGCATGCGACCGATCCGGTCGTCGATAAAACCGGTGACACCCGAACGGATGTCCTGATGTTCCAGCAGGTACTCGGCCAGGCGCAGGCCATTTTCCGTCGCGCCCAGAATCACGGCATGTTGCAGGAACACACCCTTGCGCATCTGACGCTTGAACAGCATCAACAGCAGCAGACGAATGATGCCGAACAGCGCCAGGCTGGTCAGGTACCAGATCAGCGATTCTTCAGGGGAGAGATAGCCGAACAGTCCCATTGCCTGTTGCATGAACAGCAATAGCCCGAAGGCCGCGGTCCAGGCAACCGCCAGCGCGCCCATGCGCAGATCGTTACTGAACAACGCTTCGGAATAGACGCCCATGGCCTGAAACACCAACACGCCGACAAAGCCGAAAAACAGCAGCATGGTCAGATAACTCTGCTGCGCTTCCGGACCGCCATCCTTGATAAGCAGCATGATCGCAAGGCCGGGCAGAATGCAGGCAATGCCATGGGCCAGCCGGATGGCGAAAAGAAAGTATTCGACCAGACTGGTGCGGGTCAGCGAAAGACTGTCGACGGGCTGCAACCTCATAGAACTCCCTTACTCCCTGTATGCGTCTGGATCCTGCTGATCCTGGGCGTTTTGCGATGACGCGTTTGCAGCTTCAGATAGGCATATGTTCACAGATAGTGTCTGTTCACAGATAGTGTCCAAGCGTAGCCAGTTACGTGTCGGGGTCATGACGAATCCGGACTGTCTTTTGTGAATATCACTTTATATATGTCGTCCTGTTCCGAATTTTATTTAAGACTTTTCAATCATTTGTAGATGAAACTTCCCTCAAGTGAGGGTCCTGCTGTCAGTAAAGCTCATGAAACAAATCGCGTCAGTACAAAAGTGTGCCAAGCCTGATGCAATCGCTGGTCCAGAGCTTCTTCTCCCGGGTTTTGCCCAGTATTGGCGGGGTTTGATCTGTTCTTGATGACGTTAAAAAAAATCCGTGACGGGTGGGCTTTTTTTGACATGTGCGGGGTCACAGTCATGCGTCGTGCGAAATGTATGCGGGCGCTGATTACAGAAAGAGCGTCGCTCGCAGGCTTCAATTCGTAGGGTTCGGCAGAGGAGGTGTCATGACACAACGCAGGGCAATGCTCATTCTTCACGGTAAACAGGCGCTCAACGAAGACGTACGTGATGCCGTTGCAGACAAGCGCAAGCAGGGCTGGGAGCTGGACGTGAGGCTCACCTGGGAAGCTGGCGATGCCCAGCGCCTGGTTGGCGAAGCGCTGGCCACCGGGCATCGGCACATCGTGGCGGGCGGCGGTGACGGTACCTTGCGAGATATCGCCGAGGCCCTGGCGCTGGCCGAAACAAAAGCCAGCCTGACTATTTTGCCGCTGGGCACTGCCAACGATTTTGCCCGCGCAGCCGGGGTGCCTCTTGAGGTCTCCAAGGCTCTGCAACTGATGGACATAGCGCCGCGCGCCGTCGATCTGGGTGAAGTCGGCGGCAAGCTGTTCCTCAACATGGCTACCGGCGGCTTTGGCAGTCAGGTAACGGCCAACACATCCGAAGACCTGAAAAAAGTATTGGGCGGCGCGGCCTATCTGTTTACCGGCCTGACAAGGTTCAGCGAACTGCATGCTGCCCACGGCGAACTCACCGGGCCGGATTTTCACTGGCGCGGCGATCTTCTTGCCCTGGGTATCGGTAACGGCCGGCAGGCTGGTGGTGGGCACGAACTGTGCCCGACTGCGCTGGCTGATGATGGCCTGCTCGACATCAGTATCCTGCCAGCGCCTCAGGAAGTGGTCGGCACGCTGAGGAGTCTGCTGGAAGGCGGGCTGGGCATCGACAACATGTTCATTCGTGCGCGTTTGCCCTGGGTAGAACTCAAGTCGGCTCAGGGTCTGGACATCAACCTCGATGGTGAGCCGTTGTCTGGCGAGGACCTGCGCTTCGAAGCGCGACCGGGCGCGCTACAGGTGCACTTGCCGGCGGATTCACCGGTGCTGAGCCGTGCACCGATGCTCAATCGTCCAGACTGATAATCCGCTCGCGAACGCAAAACAGTACCAGCCCGGCGACGTCGAATATCTGTAGCCGCTTCATGACCTGGGAGCGGTGGGTCTCGATGGTCTTGATGCTCAGTCCCAGGCCGACGGCAATCTCACGCGTGGACTTGCCGCGCACGATCAGACGCAGGATTTCCAGCTGGCGAGCGGTCAAGTGATACCGCTCCTTGGCCGCCTGGGCCCTGTCCAAGCGTGTTCCGCGCAGGGCGCGCTCGATAACGGTATGAGCGATGGCCGGGCTCAGATAGCGTTCGTTGTTGCGCAGCGCTTCCAGTGCCTGTTCCAGTTCGGTCGCTGTGGTGTCCTTGAGCAGATAGCCGCGAGCCCCGATGTCGAGCGCACGCATGATCATGTCCGGATCGGTGTGCATCGACAGGATCAAAACCTTGCAATGTGGCTGTACTTTAAATAGTTGTTCGAGCGCCTCAAGGCCGTCGACGCTCTTCATCCAGATATCGAGCAGGATGATGTCTGGCTTGAGTCGCTGCGCCAGGCTCGACAACTGCGCGCCGTCCGCCGCTTCACCGAGAATGGCATAGCCCGGCATGTCTGCAACCAGCGCTCGCACGCCGGCTCTGATCAGGAAGTGGTCGTCGACCAGTAACAGATTGCAGGTCATTGTGGCTTCTTGTGTAAATGGGACCGTCGAGGCGTGCGTTCAGTCCCTGGTCAACCTTTAAGACGATTTGAAAGCAGTGAAGACAATGGACGGAAAACGCTGACGTGACAACATCACTTCAATGACATTGCGGTGTGATGCCCGACAGTCGAGCGTTATCGTTGGGTTGCATCCTTCGTCAGTACCGATTGCGAGGAAGCGTTGGCAAGTTTTTCCAACAGCTCCAGCTGTTCGTTGTTGTCCATAGTCAACTCGCCCGTTTGCGGATCGAGAAGCTCGACCTGCCAGGACATGAGCATCAGGCAGTTTTTAACGGTCAGCAGGGTTTCCTGTGAGAGATCGTTGGCCTGGCCACCGCTTTTCAATAATTGACACAGCTGACGTGAAAACTCGGCAATGCACGGCACAGGCGCGGCTTCCGCCTCCTGGGCCAGCGTGCGCAGGGTGGTCAGAAGGCAGCCGGTGGCGTCCTCGTCGTTGGGAATCAACTCCAGGTGCGAAAGACATTCTTCCGACTTGTAAAGAAGTGCCTGAGAGGTGCTCAGGAACTGGTCGTGCTTATGCTGCCAATCGTTGTTGCTCAGCATCCTTTGTCTCCACTGATCATGGATAGCGAACTTCCGCCCGCGGCGAATGGCTGACAGTTAATGTCGATTTCAAACAAAAGTATGTAGGGCGTTTCTGAATGTTGCCAGCGCCGCTTGATTGCAAGGTTTGAAAAGCGGACACGAACATGACGCCATTCTTGTATTGAGAATAGCGTCACAATAGTGGCAATTAGATGTCGATCATATCAGGTTATCCCTGATTGACTTTTTTTGGGTTATTGATTTCTTCCTTTAGCGGCCAGGCCTTTTCAGACTTTTCCATGACGCGCTCATCGTCGTATTTGCCTGGCTGAAAAGCGACACCAGTAAATCATGATGGTAAAGTGACATCAATGCTGAGAATGGCCTTTCATCGCCATTAAGGTCCGGCTGGTTTCAGCCGATACAGGCTCAACAGACTCATCGTGACCATTGCTTCAGGAGCTAATAATGGCAGGCATTCTCGACACAGTAGATCAGCGCACACAACTGGTGGGCGAGAATCGCCTGGAAATCCTCATGTTTCGCCTTGCCGGTCGGCAATTATTTGCGATCAATGTGTTCAAGGTTCAGGAAGTATTGCAGCTACCCAAGTTGACTCTCATGCCGCAACGCCACTCGTTCGTCTGTGGCGTGGTCAACCTGCGTGGCCAGACCCTGCCGGTGATCGACCTTTCCCAGGCCATCGGTATGCGGCCGCTGGTGCCCGGGCCTGGCAGCACGATCATCGTCACCGAGTACAATCGCTCGGTTCAGGCTTTCCTGGTCGGTGGTGTGGACCGCATCGTCAACATGAACTGGGACGCGATCATGCCGCCGCCGGCCAGCGCCGGTCGTCAGCATTACCTGACGGCCATCAGCAAGGTCGATGACCAGTTGGTAGAAATTATCGACGTCGAAAAAGTACTTGCCGAGATCGTTCCGTACAACGCCAAGGTTTCCCGCGAGAAGCTCGAGGACCCGGTGCTGGAAAATGCCCGTGGTCGTGAGGTGTTGCTGGTCGACGACTCCAAGGTGGCGCTGGCGCAGTTGCGCGACACGCTGTCTCAATTGGGCCTCAAGCTGCACGTGGCCAGTGACGGTCTCAAGGCGCTGAACATGCTCAAGGGTTGGGCGGACGCGGGCGAAAACGTCCATGAAAAGCTGTTGATGGTATTCACCGATGCCGAAATGCCGGAAATGGACGGTTACCGCCTGACCACCGAGATTCGCAACGACCCGCGTTTGCGCAGTCTGTACATCGTTCTGCACACCTCGTTGTCCGGCAGCTTCAACGAATCGATGGTCAAGAAGGTCGGTTGCGACAACTTCCTCTCCAAATTCCAGCCCGACAAGCTGGTCGAGGTGGTGCGCGAACGTCTTTTGATGATTGGCTGATACCTTGCGCGATTGTTGATCGCGGATGCCTGCCGCTCCGGCTTCGGATAAGCTTTGATGTGTTCGTCAAAGCTTATCCCGCCATCAAAGGAACCGGCTCTCATGTTGCGTCTCAGCTCTCTCTATCGTTTCCCTCTCAAATCCTGCAAGGCGGAGACGCTGCAACGCGCGTCGTTCGATCAGCTGGGGTTGGCGGGGGACCGACGCTGGATGCTGGTCGACGAAAGCAACGGTCGGTTCTTCACCCAGCGCGCCCTGTCGCACATGTCCCAACTGACGGTGTTGTGGAATGTCAGCGGCGGCGTAACCCTTTCGGCACCCGGTTTCGAGCCTCTGGACGTCGCGGTTCCGCTGGATATCGAGTCAAACCTGCGCGGTGTGACAGTCTGGCGTGATTCGTTGCAGGTGCCGGACGCTGGCGATGTGGCAGCCGAATGGGTCAGCCGGTTTATTGGCAAGCCCACCCGCATGGTTTATCTGCCGGCAGAGCGTGCGCGCTGGCTCCCCGGGGGCTACCAGACGATTAACGACCGGGTGAGTTTTGCCGATGGCTTCCCGTTGCTGCTGATTGGTCAGGGCTCGCTCGATGACCTGTCGGCCCGCTTGGGCAGGCCATTGGAAATGCTGCGCTTCAGGCCCAATCTGGTGGTTGAGGGGGCTGAGGCCTTTGCCGAGGATGGGTGGAAGCGCATCCGTATCGGCGACATCGAATTCCAGCTGCTCAAGCCTTGCGCGCGCTGCATTCTCACCACTATCGACCCGGCTACCGGCGAGCGCAGCGCGGATCGTGAACCCTTCGCCACGCTCAAGACCTACCGGGAAGTGGAGGGTAATGTGCTGTTTGGCCAGAACGTGGTCAACGAGGGGCTGGGCGAGCTTGAAGTGGGCATGCCGGTCGAAGTACTGGAATAGGTGTTGCGTAGCGGCAGGAGTGCTCTGAGAAGCACTCCTGCCGACCGGTCACTGATCGTCGAAAAACCGCTCGTGCCAGTCAACCAGCGGCTGGGGCGAGTTGAGCTTCTGGCCGTAGATCACCGAATAGGACAGCACGTTCTGTACGTACTGGCGGGTTTCATCGAACGGTATGCTCTCTACCCAGACATCGAAGGCCAGGTGATTGGCACCTTTCAGCCATTGGCGTACGCGGCCTGGTCCGGCGTTGTAGGCGGCTGAAGCAAGCACGCGATTGCCGTTGAACTGGGCATGCACCGAACTCAGGTAGGCAGCACCCAGCTGAATGTTGGTGTCCGGGTCCAGCACCTGCTGCGGCGAGGCTAGCGGAATGCTGAACTTGCGGGCAGTTTCCTTGGCGGTGGCGGGCATCAACTGCATCAGGCCGCTGGCGCCGACGCCCGAGCGAGCGTCATCCATGAAAGCGCTCTCCTGGCGCGTAATGGCGAATACCCAGCTTGAGTGCAAGCCACGCACCTTGGCTTCGCGTACCAACGTGTCGCGATGGGCCATCGGGAAGCGGATGTCCAGATCATCCCAATATTGCGCCTGGCTGATCGTGCGAATGGCCGGGAAATACCATTTCAGGTCGTAGGCCAGTTTGGCTTGGGCAACCATTTCGTCGCGGTTGAACAGGCGGCTGACGTGATACCACTCACGTCGTCCGTCGACGATCTCGCCGCGGTCATGAAACTCCAGTGCGCGACGCACCCCGGGTGTGTTGCGTACTTTGTTGATCAGCGCCTGGCTGAGCACCAGGGGCTTGTTGTTGAGCTGATAGGGGCTTTGTGTGCGGTCGGCCGCCAGAAAACCGTAGAAGTCGCGCTCTTTGGCCACGTCCTTGTACAGAGCGGCAATCAGCGGGCTGTTGGGCTGGGCCAGTTCCAGGGAGCGGGCTTCCCAGTAACGCCAGCGATTGGTCGCAGCGAGGTCCTTGGGCAGTCGGCGCGCCAGTTCGTAGGCATCTTCCCAGCGACCCAGCCGCAGCAGCAGACGCATACGCCACTCGGTAACCGTGTTGTCGCGCAGCTCCGGGTCGTATCGGGTCATGACCTCCAGGGCGCGGTCGTCATAGCGACGTGCCAGAGTCAGGCCGATTTCCTTGGCAATTTCCACCTGCTCTTCACGGGAGAAGTGCATGGTTGCCGCGTAGCCATCGAGCATCGACAGGGCTTTCTGCGGGTCCTCCTTGGCCAGTCTGCGCAGGCCAAGGCCGACCACATCGGACATGGCTTCATCCACCGGTGCGAACTGTGCGGGGTTGTTGACCATTTCCGGCTTCTGGGCGACGGCCAGCAGCAGGCGACCTTGCGGGGCCAGCGAGTTGAGGCTGTTGACCAGAGTGTTGGCCAGACTGTAATTGCGTGCCTGAGCGGCCAGTTTGGCCCGTTGCCAGCGTTTCTGCTCCGTCAACTGGCCTGCGGCTGCCCATTGTGCGAAAAAGCCGTCACAGGCGGCTGGCAGTGTCTTGCCGGTCATCCACAGTTTTTCCGCGCTGGCGTAGCCTTCGGCGCGCTTGTTGTTGCTCAACTGGTATTGCCCGTACAGGCAATCCAGTTCGACGAAATTCATTTTCGGGTCGTAGTACTTGACGAACGGTTGCCAGTCACCGCGTTCCGCCAGCCAGCGCAACCAGCGCAGCTTCATCCAGTTGGCCTGCGGCAGGTCGCCATGCTCGGCAAGAAACTTCTCGATTTCCGCATTGCTGGCAGTCTTCAGGCGCGCCGTCAGCTCGTCGTATTCGAGGTAAGGCTCCAGCGGATAATCGGCCAGCGCCGTGCTGTACATTTGATACGGGCCTGAATCGCCCTTGGCCAGCGCACGCTTGGCTTCGTCGTAATACTTGCGTTGTTGGTTGAGGTCTACCGCATGAGCAGTCTGGATGGCGGTGGTGGAGAGGAGCAGGCACGATAAAAAGCTGAACAAACGACTGCGCATGAGACTTCCGAGCAGATGAGTCGTGAAAAGTATTGCTAGCTTAGCCTTTTGCCAGCTCATGGTGAAAGCATTGCCGACGAGCTTGTCTCATATGGAAATAATTGTCGGTTACAAAGGCGGTGGGGAAGTTGTCACGGGTGCCACGATTACCGACATCCGCCGGTTATCTCAGGTAGAATGCGCGCCCGGTTTTTGGAGAAGCTCATGACCCTGCTCAAATTCAGCGATGTGTCCCTTGCTTTCGGCGCTATGCCGTTATTGGACAAGGTGTCCTGGCAGATCGCCCGTGGTGAGCGGGTGTGCATCATCGGCCGTAACGGCACAGGCAAATCCAGCATGTTGAAGCTGGTAAAAGGCGTTCAGAAGCCTGATGACGGGGCTGTCTGGCGTGCGCCCGGCCTCAAGATTGGCGAATTGCCCCAGGAATTGCCGGTAGCCGACGGACGGACTGTCTTCGACGTAGTGGCCGAAGGTCTGGATGGCGTCGGTGCCTTGCTCGCCGAATACCATCATCTGGCGCAGAACTGCGTCACCGAAGAAGACCTGAACAAGCTGATGCATGTCCAGCAGGACCTCGAAGCCCGTGATGGCTGGCGCTTGCAGCAACTGGTCGACAGCACGCTCAGCCGTTTGCAACTGCCAGCCGACAAGACCCTGGCCGAGTTGTCCGGTGGCTGGCGTCGCCGTGTTCTGCTGGCTCAGGCGCTGGTTTCCGAGCCGGACCTGTTGCTGCTCGACGAGCCGACCAACCACCTGGATATCGGCGCTATCGCCTGGCTTGAAGAAGCCCTCAAGGATTTCCAGGGGGCGGTGCTGTTCATCACGCACGACCGGGCATTCCTGCAAAACCTTGCGACCCGTATTCTTGAGCTGGACCGTGGGGGCTTGATCGACTGGGACGGCGACTACGCCAGTTTCCTGGTCCACAAGGAAGCCGCACTGGCAGCCGAAGAGACTGCCAACGCACTGTTCGACAAGCGTCTGGCCCAGGAAGAGGTCTGGATCCGGCAGGGCATCAAGGCTCGTCGTACCCGTAACGAAGGCCGCGTGCGTGCCCTCAAGGAGCTGCGTGTAGAGCGTAGCGAGCGCCGTGAACGTACCGGCAAGGCCAATATCCAGCTCGATACTGCCGAGAAATCCGGCAAGCAGGTCATGGTTCTCGACAACGTCAGCTTTGCCCATCCGGGTGGCCCGATGTTGATCAAGGATTTCTCCATGGTCCTGCAGCGCGAAGACCGTATCGGTCTGCTCGGCGCGAACGGCACCGGCAAGACCACATTGCTCAAGCTGATGCTCGACAACCTGCAGCCGACCGGTGGCAAGGTTGAAGTCGGTACACGTCTGGACGTAGCCTATTTCGACCAGTTGCGTCACCAGCTCGACCTGGAAAAGACCGTGATCGACAACGTTGCCGAGGGGCGTGACTTCATCGACATCGATGGCCAGAGCCGTCATGTCCTGAGTTACCTGGGTGACTTCCTGTTCAGTCCGCAACGTGCCCGCACGCCAGTCAAGGCGCTGTCCGGTGGCGAGCGTGCCCGGCTGCTGCTGGCCAAGCTATTCAGCAAGCCTGCCAACCTGCTGGTGCTCGACGAACCGACCAACGACCTGGACGTCGAAACTCTAGAGCTGCTCGAAGAGGTTCTGCTGACCTTCAAGGGCACCGTATTGATGGTCAGCCACGACCGGGCATTCCTCGACAACGTCGTCACCAGCACGCTGGTGTTCGAAGGTGAAGGCAAGGTTCGCGAATACGTCGGTGGTTATCAAGACTGGCTGCGTCAGGGCGGTTCGCCGCGTCTTCTGGGTGTTGCCGACACCAAATCCGGCAAGGCCGAACTGGCCAGCGCTGTGGTGCAAGCAGCACCGGTTGCCGCGCAGGACATGCCGGTCGCCAAGAAAAAGCTTAGCTACAAACTTCAGCGCGAGCTGGAGGCTCTGCCTGCGCAGATCGATGAGGTTGAAGGCAAGATGGCCGTCCTGAATGCGGAAATGGCCGAGCCGGGCTTTTACCAGCGTTCGGCGGAACAGACTGCTGCCGTGCTGGCGCAGCTGGAAAACCTGCAGGCCGAGCTGGACAAGCTGCTGGAGCGCTGGGCCGAACTGGACGAGTGATCGCTGACGCGTTCGTGTGATGCAAAAAAAAGCCCGGGTAACCGGGCTTTTCGCTGTAGCCGGTCAGGTTACTCGGGCTTTTTAAGGCTCACTGCCAGCACATCACATGGGGCACCGTGCAGGACGTCGTTGGCGGTGGAGCCAAGCAACAAGGCCAGGCCGTGGCGGCCATGGCTGCCGACAACGATCAGGTCGCAAGCTTCGCTCTTGGCCAGCTTGTGGATTTCCTGTCGTGGCTGACCAAACACCATATGGCTTTCACTGTTTTCCAGCTGCGGATACTTGAGTTTGAGCTTTCCGAGCTTTTCCCTGGCCTGATCGATCTGTTGTTGTTGCAATTGCGAAAGGTCCATTGGGACATCACCGCCAAACGCCATGGCGATTGGCTCGACGATGTGCACCACCGACAGTTTTGCTTCGCTGGCCTTGGCCAGCAAGCTGGCGCGACGGATGACCGGGTCACACTCATCGGTGAGGTCAATGGCAACCAGAATGTGTTCGTATGGCATGAGGGTGTCCTCCGGGAGAATTGCGATGATGGGAGTATGGCTCTTTCGTTCGCATCTGGGCAGACCCTTGTGCAAGCCATTGTTTTCAAAAATGTTGTGAGAAGTCCGAGATCGGGTGGGAGCAAGAAATATGACGGTCTGGATAGTCCTGTCAATCATTGGTGTGATGCTGAGCCCGCTTGTGTGGTTGCGCCCGTCGCGTCATCAGAGCGGCAGGATGGCATTGCGCATGGAGGCGCGCCGTCTGGGCATGGGTATGCAGCTTGCCCCGCAAGAGTGGCCGCACTGGCTGACGAAAGAACCGCCAAGCCCGTGCGCACAGTACCACCGCCCGCGCCTGGGCTCGCATGCAGATGCCTGGGTTTACTGGCAGAGCGAGCCAGGCATCTGGCGCAACCGCTGGCGCGAGGTCTGCGAAGATCCAAAAGTGCTGTCTTATTTGCAGACGTTGCCCACAGATGCCTACAAGGTCGAGGCTGACGGGCAGATGGTTGCCGTGTACTGGGCGGAGCGGGGCGAGGCAGAGGTGTTGCAGCGTATTGACAAGCTGCTCAAGGAATTGGCCTGAGCCCGACTCACAGGCATTAAATCGCAGGCATTAAAAAGCCCGATAACAACATCGGGCCGGGGTTGGCCAGGCAGGCCGATAATTCGTCGCGTGCCGACAGGCTTTTGCCGCCATGTCGGCCTTCGCTGTTGCGCACCCGCAAATCAGCTGCATTGCGAGCCTCTTGTGGCGCAGTGTTGCGACTCTAGCCCTTTTGCTCCATTTTGTCGCGATTCCTGCAAATATTTTTTGTATGTGCCCTCAGGCGGTGCGTCCGCACCTGACTTTCATGGCCTATAGCTGCCCCGTGTCAAGTTCTCAAGGTCAGGCTATAGCACCTGAGTGCGGCTACTATCACGCTGGCGAATGATGGCGGATCGCATACAGGCGTGGGCATTATGGAGTGCCTGCATATTCCTGCGAAAACGAATATTTTCGAGTGTTTTGTCGAATTGACAATCTCTCGGTTATGCCTGATGGTGTGCGTACCCAAATCAAACGGGCGTATGAAATGATCGTTTGGTCGTCAGAAGGCTCTGACAGAATCCTGGCTACCACGTCGCGGCGGGTAAACGTGTGATTTGGCGAGTTCATCGACGGCGACGTCGTAGCCCCGCCGGACATTAATGTCCGGCGGGTATTGTTCAGCTTCCATATTGTGGAGATCAGTTGATGATTTACGAAGGTAAAGCCATCACGGTTAAGGCTCTTGAAAGTGGCATCGTCGAATTGAATTTCGATCTCAAGGGTGAGTCCGTCAACAAGTTCAACCGCCTCACCCTCAACGAGTTGCGTCAGGCAGTCGATGCGATCAAGGCTGATGCCTCGGTCAAGGGCGTGATCGTCAGCAGTGGCAAGGACGTGTTCATTGTCGGTGCCGACATCACCGAGTTCGTCGACAACTTCAAGTTGCCGGAAGCCGAACTGGTTGCGGGCAATCTGCAGGCCAACAGGATTTTCAGCGATTTCGAAGATCTGGGCGTGCCCACCGTTGTCGCTATCAACGGCATTGCGTTGGGCGGCGGTCTGGAAATGTGCCTGGCCGCAGACTATCGGGTTATCTCCAGCAGTGCGCGCATCGGTCTGCCTGAAGTCAAGCTGGGTCTATACCCGGGTTTCGGCGGCACTGTGCGTTTGCCGCGCATCATCGGTGCTGACAACGCAATCGAATGGATCGCGTCAGGCAAGGAAAACTCCGCAGAGGATGCTCTGAAAGTCGGTGCCGTTGATGCGGTAGTTGCCCCCGAGAAGCTTCAGACCGCAGCGCTTGACCTGATTCAGCGCGCTATTTCCGGCGAGTTCGACTACAAGGCCAAGCGCCAGCCCAAGCTGGACAAGCTCAAGCTCAATGCCATTGAGCAGATGATGGCATTCGAAACCGCCAAAGGTTTTGTCGCAGGTCAGGCCGGACCGAACTATCCGGCACCGGTCGAGGCCATCAAGACCATCCAGAAAGCCGCCAATTTCGGTCGTGACAAGGCGCTGGAAGTCGAAGCCGCCGGTTTCGTGAAAATGGCCAAGACATCTGCTGCGCAGAGCCTTATCGGCCTGTTTCTGAACGATCAGGAACTGAAAAAGAAAGCCAAGGGCTACGACGCAGTCGCCAAAGACGTGAAACAGGCCGCCGTACTGGGCGCCGGGATCATGGGTGGCGGCATTGCCTATCAGTCGGCAGTCAAGGGCACGCCGATCCTGATGAAGGATATCCGCGAAGAAGCCATTCAGCTGGGCCTGAACGAAGCCTCCAAACTGCTGGGCGGCCGTCTGGAAAAAGGCCGTCTGACTGCGGCGAAGATGGCCGAAGCGCTTAACGCGATTCGTCCTACGCTTTCCTACGGCGATTTCGGCAACGTCGACCTAGTGGTCGAAGCGGTTGTCGAAAACCCGAAGGTCAAGCAGGCGGTACTGGCGGAAGTCGAAGCCAATGTGGGTGAGCACACCATTCTGGCGTCCAACACTTCGACCATCTCGATCAGCCTGTTGGCCAAGGCCCTCAAGCGTCCGGAAAACTTCGTCGGCATGCACTTCTTCAACCCGGTGCACATGATGCCGCTGGTGGAAGTGATCCGTGGCGAGAAGTCCAGCGAAGAAGCGGTCGCTACGACCGTTGCCTACGCCAGGAAAATGGGCAAAAACCCGATTGTGGTCAACGACTGCCCGGGCTTTCTGGTCAACCGCGTACTGTTTCCGTACTTCGGCGGTTTCGCCAGGCTGGTCAGCGCAGGCGTGGATTTCGTGCGCATCGACAAGGTCATGGAGAAATTCGGCTGGCCGATGGGGCCTGCCTACCTGATGGACGTTGTCGGTATCGACACCGGCCACCATGGCCGTGATGTCATGGCCGAAGGTTTCCCTGACCGGATGAAGGATGATCGCCGCTCTGCAGTTGATGCGCTGTATGAAGCCAATCGTCTGGGGCAGAAGAACGGCAAGGGTTTCTACGCCTACGAGACCGACAAGAAGGGCAAGCCCAAGAAGGTCAATGACCCGGCTGTGCTGGATGTGCTCAAGCCGATCGTCTACGAACAGCGTGAAGTGAGCGATGAAGACATCATCAACTGGATGATGATCCCGTTGTGCCTGGAAACGGTTCGCTGCCTGGAAGACAGCATCGTCGAAACCGCTGCCGAAGCCGACATGGGTCTGATCTACGGTATTGGTTTCCCTCCGTTCCGTGGCGGTGCGCTGCGCTACATCGACTCCATCGGTGTTGCCGAATTCGTTGCCCTGGCTGACCAATACGCCGAGCTGGGTGCCCTGTATCAACCGACCGCGAAGCTGCGTGAAATGGCCACTAAAGGCCAGAGCTTCTTCGGTCAAGCGTCTTCCGAGGAATGAACGAATGAGCCTTAATCCAAGAGACGTCGTGATTGTCGACTTCGGTCGCACCCCGATGGGTCGCTCCAAGGGCGGCATGCACCGCAACACCCGTGCTGAAGACATGTCCGCGCACTTGATCAGCAAATTGCTCGAGCGCAACAACAAGGTTGACCCGGCGGAAGTCGAGGACGTGATCTGGGGCTGTGTCAACCAGACCCTGGAGCAGGGCTGGAACATTGCGCGCATGGCGTCGTTGCTGACCCAGATCCCGCACACTTCGGCTGCGCAGACGGTAAGCCGTCTGTGTGGTTCGTCCATGAGCGCGCTGCACACCGCTGCACAGGCGATCATGACCAACAACGGTGACGTGTTTGTCATTGGTGGTGTGGAGCACATGGGCCACGTCAGCATGATGCATGGCGTGGACCCGAACCCGCACATGTCCCTGCACGCCGCCAAAGCGTCCGGAATGATGGGCCTTACCGCCGAAATGCTCGGGAAAATGCATGGCATCACCCGCGAGCAGCAGGATGCCTTCGGCCTGCGTTCCCACCAGTTGGCCCATAAGGCGACGCTGGAAGGCAAGTTCAAGGATGAGATCATCCCGATGCAGGGTTATGACGAGAACGGCTTCCTCAAGGTCTTTGATTACGATGAGACCATTCGTCCGGACACCACCCTGGAAAGTCTCGCTGCGCTCAAGCCGGCGTTCAATCCAAAAGGCGGCACCGTCACTGCCGGTACGTCGTCGCAGATCACTGACGGCGCATCGTGCATGATCGTCATGTCTGCGCAGCGCGCCCAGGACCTCGGTATCCAGCCTCTGGCGGTGATTCGTTCGATGGCCGTGGCCGGGGTCGACCCCGCGATCATGGGCTATGGTCCGGTTCCGGCAACCCAGAAAGCGCTCAAGCGTGCAGGCCTGACGATCGCCGATATCGACTTCATCGAGCTCAACGAAGCTTTCGCTGCACAGGCCTTGCCAGTGTTGAAAGATTTGAAAGTGCTCGACAAGATGAACGAGAAGGTTAACCTGCACGGCGGCGCCATCGCTCTGGGGCATCCGTTTGGGTGTTCCGGCGCGCGCATCTCCGGCACCTTGCTCAATGTCATGAAGCAAAATGGCGGCACCTTCGGCGTGTCTACCATGTGTATTGGTCTGGGGCAGGGCATCGCGACCGTTTTCGAACGCGTCTGATTCCTGTGTGTGATGCGAGCCGGGGCTTGGTGCCCCGGCTTTTGTTTTTTGAAAAAAAGGTTTTTCAGCCAATTCTTTTGAACGTGTTACAAGAGGACCGCAGCATGCAACTGCAACCAGGGCTCTATCGCCATTACAAAGGCCCGCATTACCGGGTTTTCAGTGTTGCCAGGCATTCCGAAACCGAAGAGGAAGTCGTGTTCTATCAGGCTCTGTACGGCGATTTCGGGATGTGGGTGCGTCCCTTGAGCATGTTTCTGGAGTCGGTCGAGGTTGACGGCGAGCACGTCCCGCGCTTTGCTCTGGTTGAGGCTGAACCCAGCCTGTTTTCACGAACGTGAGAGGGAATTGCACAACAGGCTGTGCTTGACCTCACCTTGTAGCCACTATATATAGCGTGGCCTTTACAAGCTCCTCACTGTCTTTCATCTAGTTATTCAGGAATTTTCTGATCCATGGGCAAATCGCTGGTCATCGTGGAATCCCCGGCTAAGGCCAAGACCATCAACAAGTATTTGGGCAACCAGTACGTGGTGAAGTCGAGTATCGGCCATATCCGAGACCTGCCCACCAGCGGTTCGGCTAGTGCCGCCAAAGACCCTGCCGCCAAGCGTGGCAAGGCTGCGGCAGGCGAGGGCCCGGTACTGACGCCTAAAGAAAAGGCGCAGCGCCAGCTGGTCTCGCGCATGGGAGTCGATCCGGAACATGGCTGGAAGGCCAAGTACGAGATCCTTCCTGGCAAGGAAAAGGTCATTGAAGAGCTGCGCAAGCTCGCCAAGGATGCCGACACCATCTATCTCGCGACGGACTTGGACCGCGAAGGGGAAGCCATTGCCTGGCACCTGCGCGAAGCCATCGGCGGGGATGACAGCCGCTACAAGCGCGTGGTGTTCAACGAGATCACCAAGAAAGCCATTCAGGAAGCGTTTTCCAAGCCAGGCGAACTGGACATTGCACGCGTCAACGCTCAGCAGGCGCGTCGTTTCCTTGACCGCGTCGTAGGCTACATGGTCTCGCCGTTGCTCTGGCAGAAAGTGGCCCGTGGTCTGTCTGCCGGTCGCGTACAGTCGGTTGCGGTGAAGCTGGTGGTGGAGCGTGAGCGCGAAATTCGCGCGTTCAACCCTGAAGAATACTGGGAAATACACGCCGATCTGGGCACCGCCAAAGGTGCCAATGTACGGTTCGAAGTGGCGCGCGAAAACGGCGAAGCGTTCAAGCCGCTGAACGAAACCCAGGCCATGGCGGCCCTTGAAAAGCTCAAGGCGTCCAGCTACAGCATCGTCAAGCGTGAAGACAAGCCGACCAGCAGCAAGCCATCGGCGCCCTTCATCACCTCGACCCTGCAGCAGGCAGCGAGCAACCGTCTGGGCTTCGGTGTCAAGAAAACCATGATGATGGCCCAGCGCTTGTATGAAGCGGGTTACATCACCTACATGCGTACCGACTCGACCAATCTGTCGGCCGACGCGGTAAGCATGGCGCGTGACTACATTGAAACCGAGTTCGGCAAGAAGTACCTGCCGGAGTCGCCCAACGTCTACAGCAGCAAGGAAGGCGCGCAAGAGGCTCACGAAGCGATTCGACCTTCCGACGTCAACACTCACCCGACCAAGCTTGCCGGGATGGAGCGTGACGCCGAGCGCCTTTACGAGTTGATCTGGCGCCAGTTTGTGGCTTGCCAGATGCTGCCTGCACAATATCTGTCGACCACCGTCACGGTCGCCGCAAGCGACTTCGAGCTGCGTGCCAAGGGTCGCATTCTCAAATTCGACGGTTATACCCGTGCGTTGCCACAGATGCCCAAGCCGGGCGATGACGACGTTCTGCCGGACATGGCGCAGGGCGAAGCGCTGAAGCTGAACAAGCTCGACCCCAGCCAACACTTCACCAAGCCGCCAGCGCGTTATTCCGAAGCCAGTCTGGTCAAGGAAATGGAAAAGCGCGGTATCGGTCGCCCGTCGACCTACGCCGCGATCATTTCGACCATTCAGGACCGTGGCTACGTCGCGCTGCATAATCGCCGCTTCTACTCGGAAAAAATGGGCGATATCGTCACCGGACGGTTGTCCGAAAGCTTTTCCAATCTGATGGACTACGGCTTTACTGCGGGTATGGAAGAAAACCTCGACGACGTGGCCAAGGGTCAGCGCGACTGGAAAAACGTTCTGGACGAGTTTTACGGCGATTTCCGCAAAAAGCTGGACGTGGCAGAAGCCCCGGACAGTGGCATGCGTGCCAACCAGCCGGTAATGACCGATATCCCGTGCAAGGTGTGCGGCCGCCCGATGCAGATCCGTACCGCCTCGACGGGCGTGTTTCTGGGTTGCTCCGGCTACAGCCTGCCACCCAAGGAGCGCTGCAAGGCGACTGTCAATCTGACTCCCGGCGACGAGATTGCCGACGATGACGAGGGCGAGTCCGAGTCGCGGGTTCTGCGTGGCAAGCATCGCTGCCCGATCTGCAGCACGGCGATGGACGCGTATCTGCTCGACGAAAAGCACAAATTGCACATTTGCGGCAATAACCCCGATTGCACGGGTTACGAAATCGAGGAAGGCACTTACCGGATCAAAGGCTACGAAGGCCCGAGTCTGGAATGCGACAAGTGTGGCAGCGAGATGCAGCTCAAGACCGGTCGTTTCGGCAAGTTCTTCGGCTGTACCAATCCCGAGTGCAAGAACACCCGCAAATTGCTGAAAAGCGGCGACGCCGCACCGCCGAAAATGGACCCGGTGAAGATGCCGGAGCTCAAGTGCGACAAGGTCGACGATACCTACATTCTGCGTGACGGCGCTTCGGGCCTGTTCCTGGCTGCCAGCCAGTTCCCGAAAAACCGTGAAACCCGTGCCCCGCTGGTTATCGAAATCGCGCCGCACAAGGACGAAATCGATCCCAAGTACCACTTCCTTTGCGAAGCGCCGAAGAAGGATCCGGACGGTCGTCCGACAGTGATCCGTTACAGTCGCAAGACCAAAGAGCAGTATGTCCAGACCGAAGTAGAGGGCAAGCCTACTGGCTGGCGTGCATTCTACGACGGCAGCGCCTGGAAGGTTGAAGACAAGCGTTGATCGCAGGCGCCCGACGCAAAAGGGTCGGGCGCTGTTTTCGATAGGTACGGCCTGCGGTGCCAGACTGTTCCGGCGCCACAGGCTATGCTGTTCTCTATCCCATTGTTATGGAGAGTCTCGCCATGGCTCATGAGCTCTATACCCGTACCAACCAGAAGATCTATTTCGCAGGGCTTGCGCTCGAAGCGTTGGGGAAGGCGGAGAAGGGGCAGGCGGTCAACGCCCCTGCGTTGTTGCAGGCCGAGCGTGAGTCGGCACTGTTTCATCTGTATGGCGCGCTGCTGGGCTTGTGCCACGAGATTGCAGGTTTCTACCGCCTGCCGCAGGCTGGCGCGCGTCGTGCGGAGGACTTGTTGACCCAGGAAGTGCTGAACACCATCGCAATTCCCGAAATGGCCGAGCTGGTAGAGCTTGCCCAGAACCGCCAGACATGGCTGGCGCAGTTGCTGGCGGCCTATAACGCATTGTACGAGCCGCCACGGGCACCGAAAAAGCTCAAGGGTGATGTTACGCAGCCGATGATACAGGCAGTGAACCTGGACGCCGAGCCGGAGTCTGAACTGACGCGTGAAGAGCTTGAAAATTGGCGTCAACAACTCAAAGGGTTGGCCATCCGTTTTCGTGAAGGCCTGAGCGAGTGCTGAAAACCAATGAAGTGCAGGCTGGCAGGCTGTTACAATGCCCGCCTCTTGCGGAGTAACTGTAATGCCTACCTCTTTCCTGGAAATTGTCGAACTGCCTGACGGACGCATTGAACTGCGTCGTGCCGATGACGAGGGTTCTCTGGTTACGCTTGATTTCTCTGCGGATGCCAAAGCGTTCATGCAAGGTCAGCATGTTGAAGTCGCCAAGGCCATGTTGAGTGTGGGTGTACAGATGGCTGGCCGTCTGGCAGAGGGCGAAGTCGAGAAGGATGACGTACCCCACGTTCTGCACTGATCGACGACCGGGCTTTTTAGCCCAGCCGGATGTTCAGGCTCTGTGCTTCCCCGATTTTTGCAGCACTGATCAATTGCTGGCGCGCCGCAGCGCCAAGTGGATTGATCCAGCTCACAACCGTATGGCTACGGCCGAGTCTGAGTGCTTCGCGAGTCAGCTCCAGCACACTTTGTGTGCCGCGCGGCTGCAGTAGCAGAATCCGTTCCCTGTTGAGTCCTGCATCGCGCAACCAGGCCTGGGTCAGGCTTGAGGGTGGCGCAATCAGCGTCAGCCAGCGTGCGTCGATTTCTTCGCTCAGTTCCCGAAGGATAGGTGCCAGAAGGCTCAGGCAGTTCCCGGCGGCACCGCGCAAAGACAGTTCACTGAACAGTTCTGGCTCGTTGCCCCAGGGTGTTTCGACTGCATCGGCAAGTAGCGGGGCGATGGGCTGAGCCAGAAACGCCTCAAACAGTGGCAATTGTGAATGCGGTGCTTGATGGAACTGCATAACGCCTCCTTAGCGGCGAATGACGCCGACGCTCAAACCTTCGATCACCAGTTCCTGATCCTTGAGATCGACCTCGATGGGGGCAAAATCAGGGTTTTCGGCCAGCAGCCAGACTTTGCTGCCTTCGCGCTTGAAGCGCTTGACGGTGACTTCGTCGCCTATCCGGGCAACTACGATCTGGCCGTTACGTGCTTCGCGAGTGGTGTGCACCGCCAACAGGTCGCCATCCAGAATCCCGACGTCCTTCATGCTCATGCCGTGAACGCGCAGCAGGTAGTTGGCGCTGGGATGGAAAAAGGAAGGGTTGATGTTGCAGGACTCTTCGATATGTTGCTGAGCCAGAATCGGCGCGCCAGCTGCTACGCGACCAATGACCGGCAGGCTGCTTTCATCCGGCCGTGCTTCAAAGCCTGGAATGCGGATGCCGCGTGAGGCACCAGGGGTCATTTCGATGGCGCCTTTGCGAGCCAATGCCTTGAGGTGTTCTTCCGCTGCGTTGGGCGATTTGAAACCCAGCTCCTGGGCGATTTCCGCACGTGTAGGTGGAAAGCCGTTGTCTTCCAGGCAGCGTTTGATGAAACCCAGGATTTCAGCCTGGCGTGGCGTCAGTTTGATCATGATGGGCGCTCTGGCTTTTTATACAGTGACTGGGATTATATACAGTGAACGCGCGTTGGCAATCATCCTTTTTACTTTCGCCGCCAGGCGGTGCAGCGAGTGGTTGCGGAGTCTTGCGTCAAAAAGCGCTGCATAAGCGGTCTGTTGTCATTTAACATCCATTTTCGTGACTGTTCGGCCACAAAATGAACGGGTCCGCTTGACAAGCAGGGCGCCTGATACGTATGTTTCAAACGTTCGTTTGTTAGGCAGAGAGCCATGGCCCAGTCGGAAACCGTTGAACGCATTCTTGATGCTGCCGAGCAGTTGTTCGCAGAAAAGGGATTCGCTGAAACCTCCTTGCGTCTCATCACCAGCAAGGCGTCGGTCAATCTGGCTGCGGTGAACTATCACTTCGGTTCGAAGAAGGCGCTGATTCAGGCGGTGTTCTCACGCTTTCTCGGCCCGTTCTGTATCAGTCTCGATCGCGAGCTGGAGCGTCGTCAGGCAAAACCCGAACACAAGCCAAGCCTGGAAGAGCTGCTGGAGATCCTCGTCGAGCAGGCGCTTGTCGTGCAACCGCGAAGCGGTAATGACCTGTCGATCTTCATGCGCCTTCTAGGGCTTGCCTTCAGTCAGAGCCAGGGCCACCTGCGCCGTTATCTTGAAGACATGTACGGCAAGGTGTTCCGTCGTTACATGACACTGGTCAACGAAGCCGCCCCCCGTATTCCGCCTATCGAGCTGTTCTGGCGCGTGCACTTCATGCTTGGTGCCGCAGCATTCAGCATGTCCGGCATCAAGGCCTTGCGCGCAATTGCCGAGACCGATTTTGGCGTCAATACCTCCATTGAGCAGGTCATGCGCCTGATGGTGCCGTTTCTCGCCGCAGGCATGCGTGCCGACACTGGCGTCAGTGACCCGACAATGATCGCCGCTCAACTCAGACCGCGCAGCAAGAGCAGCGCCGGTACGCCTGCGGTCGCCAAGGCCTGACCCTCAAAGTCTTAATGTACCGGCGCATCGCATTGCGTCAGGCTTCAGGATCAAGCACCATGCCCGGATTGCAAATGGGCACTGGTGTGTAAGGGTTTTTTCTATGAGTTCTGGCCTGCAAGGCTCCCTGATGGTCGATGTCGCCGGCACCTGGCTGACCAGCGAAGACCGTCAGTTTCTGCGTCAGCCCGAAGTGGGCGGTTTGATTATCTTTGCCCGAAACATCGAGCATCCCCGTCAGGTTCGTGAACTGAGTGCGGCAATTCGCGCCGTTCGCCCGGACTTGCTGCTGGCAGTTGATCAGGAGGGCGGCAGGGTCCAGCGCCTGCGGCAGGGGTTCGTGCGTCTACCGCCGATGCGCGCCATTGCCGACAAGCCAGGTGCAGTGCTGCTGGCCGAGCATTGCGGCTGGCTGATGGCTACCGAAGTGCTGGCTGTCGGCCTGGACCTGAGTTTTGCTCCGGTGCTGGACCTGGACTACCAGCGCAGCGCGGTCGTCGGGACGCGTTCGTTCGAGGGCGACCCGGAGCGTGCGGCGTTGCTGGCAGGGGCGTTTATTCGTGGCATGAACGCGGCCGGCATGGCTGCGACCGGCAAGCACTTCCCCGGCCACGGCTGGGCTGAAGCCGACTCTCACGTGGCTATCCCGAATGACGAGCGCAGCCTGGAGCAGATTCGCGCCAGCGATCTGGTGCCGTTCGCACGCCTGAGCCGACAGCTTGCTGCAGTGATGCCAGCTCATGTCATCTACCCGAAAGTCGATTCGCAGCCTGCCGGTTTCTCAAAGCGCTGGCTGCAGGACATCCTGCGCGACGAACTGAAATTTGACGGTGTTATTTTCAGTGATGATCTGTCGATGGCCGGTGCCCACGTGGTCGGTGACGCCGCCAGCCGTATCGAGGCTGCGTTGACGGCGGGTTGCGACATGGGGCTGGTATGCAATGACCGCGCTGCGGCAGAGCTGGCCCTCGGTGCGGCCCAGCGCTTGAAAGTCAGGCCTTCGCCGCGCATCGCGCGTATGCGCGGTCAGGCATCAGCCAGTACCGATTATCGGCAACACCCGCGCTGGCAGGCCGCGCTTCAGGCCCTGCGCGCTGCTCAACTGATCGATTAAGGATTTGCGATGACTGTTTACGCGATTATTGGCGGTACTGGCCTGACCCAGCTGGAAGGCCTGAACATTCGGCAGTCCTTGCCGATGAACACGCCTTATGGCGCACCTTCCGGCGAAATCCAGATCGGCGATTATGCCGGTCGCGAAGTGATGTTTCTGGCGCGGCATGGCCATCCGCATCGTTTGCCACCGCATCAGGTCAACTACCGGGCCAACATCTGGGCCTTGAAACAGGCCGGTGCCGAAGCAATTCTGGCGGTCAATGCGGTGGGCGGTATACATCCAGCGATGGGCACCGGGCACTTTTGCGTGCCGAATGATCTGGTCGACTACACCAGTGGTCGCCAGCACACGTTCTTTGCTGATGATCTGGAAGAGGTCACGCACATTGACTTCAGCTATCCCTACAGCGAAGCGTTGCGGGCGCGGCTGGTGGCAGCATTGGCCGCTGAAGGGTGCGCGTTCTCTGATCGCGGTGTCTATGCCTGTACCCAGGGTCCGCGCCTGGAGACGGTCGCTGAAATCATCCGCCTTGAGCGCGATGGCTGCGACATCGTCGGCATGACCGGTATGCCCGAGGCCGCTCTGGCCCGTGAGCTTGAGCTTGAATATGCCTGCCTGGCGTTGGTGGTCAATCCGGCAGCGGGCAAGTCGACCACAGTCATAACCATGGCAGAAATCGAACAGGCCCTGCGCGATGGCATGGGCAAGGTAAAAGCCACACTCGCCCGGGTTCTGTCAGCCTCCTGACTTACAGCATGCGCTTGAGGGTATTGTCCTTGCGCACAAGGTGATGCCAGAGCGCGGCGACTACGTGCAGGGCGATGACGTAGTAGAAGATCGAGCCCAGCAGCTTGTGCACATCTTCGAACGTTTCGGCCCTGCGATCCGAGGTCGGCAGGGGCCAGGGTATCTGCAGGTCGGTGAGCGGAATGGGCAGCGCGCCTTTTTCCACCATCACCGTCAGCAGGCCCAATAATGGTTGAGCGAACAGGAACGCATACAGCGCGTAATGCGAGAGTGTCGCGGCTAAGCGCAACGCGCCTTCAAGCGGCGGCGTTATGCCGGGCGGACGATGCCGTCGACGCTCGGCGACGCGGAAAAACGCCATGGCCAGAATCACAATCCCCACCCAGAAATGGCTCTGCACGACCAGTGTGCGGTATTCAGAAGCCTTGCCAAACTGACTACGGCTTAGAATCAGCGTATACGCCAGCACAATCAGTATGGCCATGACCCAATGCAGCCATCTGGCTCGTGTGGTATAGCGTTGAGAAGTCGGTGCATCCACGGTTGGATTCCTTGTCGCTTTTTTACAGGTCCCGTAAGCAGTTTAGGCAGTTGCCTGGATCCTGCGTTTCATTTGTACGCGTTTTTTTAGCGCCGGATCAGTGCCATTGAATATGCCCGACTGAATATGGCAAATACGCAGCACAGGCGACACGGCACGGAACCTGTGCTCATGGGTGGCTTCATATGACGTGAATATTCACCCGGGAGCGAGTTTTGACCAGTGCCAATCCGCCTGTCGGCCCAGCAACGCCAGTGTCCGCCAGTGTTTCATTGAATGTACTGACCATGAACATGCACATGGGCTTCGGCATTTTCAATCGCCGCTTCATTTTGCCGGAGTTGCGTGAGGCTGTGCGTACTGTATCGGCCGATATCGTGTTTCTTCAGGAAGTGCACGGCGAGCACCAGAGCCATGCGCGCAGCGTCAAGGACTGGCCGACGATTTCCCAGTACGAGTTCCTCGCCGATAGCATGTGGAACGACTTTGCCTATGGTCGTAATGCGGTGTACCCGGACGGCGATCACGGTAACGCGCTGCTGTCCAAGTACCCGATCATCCAGCACGAAAACCTCGACATCTCCATTCATGGCACCGAGCAGCGCGGTTTGCTGCACTGCATCCTGGAGGTGCCATACGCCGGTCGGGTGCATGCGGTGTGTGTACACCTGGGCTTGCGTGAAAGCCATCGGAGTCAGCAGCTCAACCTGCTTGCCGAGCTGATGGAGCGTCTTCCAGAGGGTGAGCCGGTGATCGTCGCCGGTGATTTCAATGACTGGCGTCAGCGCGCCGATGCTTTGCTGGAGGGCACCGGGTTGCACGAGGTTTTTGTCGAGCGCTTCGGCGCGCCGGCCAAAAGTTTTCCGGCCCGCTGGCCTTTGCTCCGGCTCGACCGGATCTATGTCCGCAACGCGACTTCCCACAGGCCGAAAGTATTGTCCAGCCGCCCGTGGTCTCATCTTTCCGATCATGCGCCGCTGGCAGTGGAGTTGACCTTATGAGCAATACGACGGGGCAGTGGTGTGATGGCAACTCGGTAGAGCTGTTGATCAACGGCGAAGACTTCTACGCCAGGGTGTTCGAGTGCATACGGGCCGCGCGCAAAGAGGTGCTGATCGAGACTTTCATCATCTTTGAAGACCGGATTGGCGAGGGCTTGCAACAGGCGTTGCTCGAAGCTGCGGCCAACGGTGCGAAAGTGGTTGTCACGGTAGATGACTACGGGACATCGGACCTGAGTTCGGCGTTTGTCAAAACCATGATCGATGCCGGTATCCAGATTCAGCTGTTCGACCCGCGCCCGCGGTTCATGGGTATGCGCACCAACCTGTTCCGCCGTCTGCACCGCAAGGTGGTCGTCATTGACGGCGAACTGGGCTTTATCGGCGGCATCAACTACAGCGTCGATCATATGACCGACACTGGCCTGACTGCCAAACAGGACTACGCCGTTCTGGTACGCGGCCCGATTGTGGGCGATATCCACCAGAGCGCGCTGAATATGCTGAGCACTGCAGTCCGGGCGAAACTGCCACCCATACCGCTCAAGCTGGACCGCGCCGGTGACGCCAGCATGCTGCTTGCCGAGCGTGACAATGGCGAACACGGCACCGACATCGAAGAGCAGTACCTCAAGGCGATTCGCGCTGCGACTCAACGCATCACGCTGGCCAATGCCTATTTCTTCCCCAGCTATCGCTTTCTGCGTGAGCTGCGTAATGCATCGCGACGTGGCGTCAAGGTCACGCTGATTCTGCAGGGCCAGCCAGACATGCCGTTTGTGCGGGTCTGCTCGCGGCTGACGTATACCTATCTGCTGCGCGACGGCGTCGTCATTCACGAATACAAGCAACGCGCACTGCACGGCAAGGTCGCGCTGATCGATCAGGACTGGTCCACGGTGGGCTCCAGCAACCTCGACCCGCTGAGTCTGGCGCTGAACCTGGAAGCCAACCTGTTTATTCGTGATCGGGCGCTTAACAATCATTTACAGAGCCATCTGATGGGGCTTGCTGCTGCGCACAGCACTCAGATGAGTCTGAAAGGCGCGGCGCGTGGCCAGTGGTGGCGTGCGCCGATGATCGTCTTGAGCTTTTTTTTCCTGCGGCGTTTTCCGGCCATTGCCGGTCTGTTCCCGGTTCACGGTGTGCGCCTCAAGCCGTTACGGGCCGGTAACGTGGTGCCGGAAGCGAAAGTCATCGAACAGCAGCAGAACAACCACGAGATGGACCAGGAGAAAACTTCATGAGTCAGGCCGCAAGTGCAGCGCCGCGAAGTGCGCAGGGAGCCAAATGGAAATGGGCAAAGCGGATATTCAATCTGTTTTTCTTCATCGCCGTCCCGGTCCTGTTGTTTCTGCTGGTCAAGAACCTTGACTGGCAAGAGGTCAAGCAGGCGCTTTCGTCCTACAAGGCCAGCACTCTGGCGATTGCCGCCGTTGTGGCCTTTGCCAGTTACGCAACCTATTGTGGCTTTGATGTACTGGCGCGGTATTACACCCGTCACACATTGTCGATCAAGCAGATCGTGCCTGTGACCTTTGTCTGCTACGCATTCAATCTCAATCTCAGTTCATGGGTTGGCGGCATCGCCTTGCGTTACCGGTTGTATTCCCGGCTGGGTCTGGACGTGTCGACCATCACCCGGATTCTGAGTCTCAGCCTGATTACCAACTGGCTGGGCTACATGCTGCTGGCCGGTTTCGTGTTTTCGATGCGTTTTCTGGAGTTGCCAGAGGAATGGTCGATTGGCACCACGACCCTGCAATTGATCGGTTTCGGACTGTTGGCAGTGTGTTTTGCCTACCTGTTGGCCTGCCGGTTTTCCAAGAAGCGCTCATGGACCGTTCGTGATCAGGAATTCAATCTACCGTCGATGAAGCAGGCCTTGATGCAGGCCAGCCTGGGGGCCCTTAACTGGTCACTGATGGCTGCGGTGATTTACACGCTGCTGCCTGAGAAGGCGTTTTACCCGGCGATTCTCGGTGTGTTGCTGATCAGCAGCATCGCAGGTGTCATTACTCACATTCCAGCCGGGCTGGGCGTGCTTGAGACCGTATTCATTACTTTGCTGGCTCACCAGTTCTCCAAGGGCAGTCTGCTGGCCGCTCTGATCGGCTACCGCGCCATTTACTTCCTGCTGCCGCTGTTGATTGCATTGGTGGTGTATCTGGTGCTGGAAAAACGCGCGAAGAAAATGGGCGAGAAGAACCAGCAGCGAATGGGGCAGGAAGCGAAGACCTGAGGGCCGGGAATCTCAGCCCTCAATCATCAAACCCGACCTGCTCGTGGATCTCGTCGACTTTCAGCTCCAGCCGATACGCCACTGCAATGAACAGCGCCTGGCACAGGCACAGGGTGGCGCTCAGCGAGCGGAAGGCGAACGAGCTGCCTTCATTGACCAGCAACACTGAGTTGGCACGCTTGGCCAGAGGCGACAGATTGCTGTCGGTGATGATCAGCGTCTTGGCCTGATGATGCTGGGCGATGCGCAGGCAATGCTGGGTTTCCTTGCCGTAGGGCGTGAAGCTGATGGCGATCACCAGATCGTTGGCACGCACGCTGCGCATCTGCTCGCGATAGCTGCCCCCCAGGCCCGATATCAGGTGAATGCGCTTGTTGGTGTGTTGCAGGTTGTAGACCAGATAATCCGCCACAGCAAACGAGCGGCGCACGCCCACCACATAGATATTGTCGGCGTTGACCACCAGGTCTACGGCCTTCTCGAACTCATCGTCGTCCAGCTCTGCACTCAGGCGTTCAAGCCCCGAGAGCGTTGCGCTGACGCATTCGCGTGCCAGATCGCCCGAGTGGGCCTTCTGCGACTTGTTGGCGATCATACTGCGGATGCGTTGCTGGTAATTCTGCACCGGCGTGGTCTTGTGCGTGTACGCCTCGCGAAACAACGCCTGCATCTCACTGAAGCCGCTGAACCCGAAACGCTGGGAAAACCGCACGATGGCCGACGGGTGGACTTCGCACTCGCGGGCAATGTCACTGATCCGGTCAACCATGATCCGGTCGCTCTGCTGGCTCATATAGCTGGCGATGCGCTTGAGCTGACGCGGTAAACCGTCGTACTCATCAGTGATCAGCCGCAGCAAGCCTTCGGCATTGGTCGGCGGCATGTCGACGCTCGTCTCGGGCAGAGTGTGCTGATCGGCGCTGGTCATATTCAAATCCTTTCTACTCGTTCTTTCAGGGCAATTTCTTACAGAGCAACTGCTTTCAGGGTAACGCAGTTGTGCGCCCGACGATGGGGGGCTGCCTTGGGCGGGGACGACTATAGCTTACCCGCCTGTGCATTGTGCCAGCACTTGAATAGCGGTATGGAAAAAATATTCCACTAAAAATAATTATAGAATAAATATTGATTGATGAGGCTCGACGTTTTACGCTGCATTCACAAAGCAGCGTGTACACATGATGCAGGCGCTGCAGGCTGATAAAAATAACAGGAGCCACCATGGGCCAGACACGCTTTGCCACTGGGCGTCAGTTGGATCTGATCTGCCTCGGACGCCTGGGCGTCGATCTTTATGCGCAACAAGTAGGTGCGCGGCTGGAAGACGTTTCCAGTTTCGCCAAATACCTGGGTGGCTCATCGGCCAACATCGCATTCGGCACTGCCAGGCTGGGGCTCAGGTCAGCCATGCTGAGCAGGGTAGGTGATGACCATATGGGCCGCTTTCTGGTCGAGTCGCTGGCCCGCGAAGGCTGTGATGTCAGCGCTATCAAGCGCGATCCCGAGCGCCTGACCGCCATGGTGCTGCTGGGGCTGAAGGATCGTGAAACGTTTCCCCTGGTGTTCTACCGCGAAAATTGCGCCGACATGGCCTTGCGCGCCGAGGACATCGACGAACAGCAGATCGCGTCGAGCAAGGCGCTGCTGATCACCGGCACGCATTTCTCTACCGATCAAGTGTTCAAGGCCAGCAGCCAGGCACTCGACTACGCCGAAAAACATGACGTCAAACGCGTGCTGGATATCGATTATCGTCCGGTGCTCTGGGGCCTGGCGGGCAAGGCTGATGGCGAGACACGTTTTGTTGCTGATCAGAAGGTCAGCCAGCATGTGCAGCGCATCCTGCCGCGTTTTGACCTGATTGTCGGTACTGAAGAAGAATTTCAGATTGCCGGCGGCTCTACCGATTTGCTCACTGCCCTGCGTACCGTGCGCGAACTGACTGCCGCGACGCTTGTGGTCAAGCTCGGCCCGCAAGGTTGCACAGTGATTCACGGTGCCATCCCTGAGCGGCTTGAAGACGGAGCAATCTACCCCGGCGTACGGGTTGAAGTGCTCAACGTGCTGGGCGCTGGCGATGCGTTCATGTCCGGTTTTCTCAGCGGCTGGCTCAAGGATGCCAGCGACGAGCGCTGCTGCCAGCTGGCCAATGCCTGTGGCGGGTTGGTGGTGTCGCGCCATGCCTGCGCGCCTGCGATGCCGACGCCTGCCGAGCTCGATTACCTGTTCAATAGCCCACACCCCATTACCCGGCCTGATCAGGATGTTGTCCTGCAACGGCTGCATCAGGTCAGCGTGCCACGCAAGCAGTGGCGGCAGTTGTTCATCTTCGCCTTCGATCATCGCGGTCAACTGGTCGAGCTGGCCCAGCAGGCCGGGCGCGACCTGAGCAGCATCAGCCAGCTCAAGCAACTGTTCGTGCAGGCGGTTGAGCGGGTCGAAGCCGGCCTGCGCCAGCGCGGTATCGAAGCCGATGTCGGGCTGCTTGCCGACCAGCGCTTCGGTCAGGATTCGCTCAACGCTGCGACCGGTCGCGGCTGGTGGGTAGCGCGTCCGGTGGAAGTGCAGGGTTCAAGACCCCTGGCGTTCGAGCATGGCCGCTCCATCGGCAGTAATCTGCTCGCCTGGCCGCAAGAGCAGATCATCAAGTGCCTGGTGCAATATCACCCCGATGACGAGCCCATGCTGCGTCTGGAACAGGAAGCGCAGATCAAGGCGCTCTACGACGCGTCGAAAGTCAGTGGTCACGAACTGCTGCTGGAAATCATTCCGCCCAAGGATCACCCCTCGTCTCATCCCGACGTGATGGTCCGGTCGTTGAAGCGTTTGTACAACCTGGGCATCTACCCGGCGTGGTGGAAGATCGAGGCGCAGAGCGCGCAGGTCTGGCAACAGCTGGACGAATTGATCCAGCAGCGCGATCCGTATTGTCGTGGCGTGGTACTGCTCGGGCTCAATGCGCCTGTCGAAGACCTCGCTGCCGGTTTTGCCGAAGCACGACACAGCCACGTTTGCCAGGGTTTTGCCGTGGGCCGGACCATATTCCGCGAGCCAAGCCGGGCCTGGATGGCCGGGGAAATAGACGATGCGGCGCTGGTCAGTCGGGTGCAGAGCACCTTCAACTGGTTGATCGAGTCCTGGCGCGAAAGCCGCGCCTGACTCTTTCTTGATCTGACGTCGCGATAACAACAAAAAAGGTGCAGCCATGCCCGTTTCCATTTCCACACCCAGGATCCGCATCGGCATCAACCCGATCTCCTGGAGCAACGATGACTTGCCGGCCCTCGGCGGAGAGACGCCTCTGAGCACAGCCTTGAGCGAAGGCAAAGCCATTGGTTACGAAGGCTTTGAGCTCAACGGCAAGTTTCCGAAAGATGCCAAGGGGGTCGGCGATGTGCTGCGGCCCTATGATCTGGCGCTGGTGTCCGGCTGGTATTCAAGCCGTCTGGCACGGCGCTCGGTGGCCGAAGAAATCGAAGCCATTACCCCGCATGTGCAATTGCTCGCCGAGAATGGTGCGTCGGTGCTGGTGTACGGTGAAGTGGCTGACTCGATTCAGGGGCAGCGCATTCCGTTGGTTGAACGACCGCGTTTTCACAGCGATGCAGCCTGGCATGAATATGCCGAAAAACTCACCGAACTCGCGCGTTTCACTCTTTCCCGAGGCGTTCGCCTGGCGTATCACCACCACATGGGCGCTTACGTCGAGTCGCCACAGGATATTGATCGGCTGATGACACTGACCGGCAAGGAAGTCGGACTGCTGTTCGATTCGGGGCATTGTTACATGGGCGGCGGCGCGCCTTTGCAGGTGCTGAGCAAGCACATCGAGCGTGTCTGTCATGTGCATTTCAAGGATGTGCGCAAACCTGTGGTGCAACTGGCACGCAACAATCTCTGGAGCTTTCCGGACTGCATCATCAATGGCACGTTCACGGTGCCAGGTGATGGTGATATCGACTTTTCAGCGCTGCTCAAGGTGTTGTTGCAAGCCAACTACAGCGGCTGGCTGGTGGTCGAGGCCGAACAGGACCCAGCGGTAGCGCCGAGTTATGTGTATGCCAAAAAGGGCTATGACACCTTGCGCCAACTGCTGGCCGATGCGCGATAAGGAGGATTTATCCATGAATCTGCTGACCAAAAGCAAACCCCAGGGCCGTGACATCGTGGCGCTGGCGCCCGGTTCGCTCGAGTACGTGAGCTTTGCCGCCTACCGCCTGGAAGCCGGAGAGCGCTTGCCTCTCGGTGCAGAAGACAACGAACTGTGCGTGGTCTTGCTGGCCGGGCACGCCAGCGTGAATGGCGAAGCACCGGGGCAGGGCGCTTTCAGTTGGGAAAACATCGGCGACCGGCAATCAGTGTTCGAGGAAAAATCGCCGTTTGCGGTCTACCTGCCACCGCATAGTCAGGCAGAGTTCGTTGCGCGTGGGCCGCTGCACCTGGCGGTATGCACGGCGCCGGGCGATGCCGGCCAACAGCTTGCGGCGCGGCTGATCATGCCGGGCAGCATGAAACGCAGCGTACGCGGCAAAGGGGCCAACACCCGTTACGTGTGCGACATCCTGCCGGACAGCGAACCGGCGCATTCGCTGCTGGTGGTCGAGGTGCGGACTCCTTCAGGGCATTCGTCCAGCTACCCGCCACACAAGCACGACCGGGACAATCTGCCCCACGAAAGCTTTCTCGAAGAGACCTATTACCACCAGGTCAACCCGCCTCAGGGTTTCGTTTTCCAGCGGGTTTACACCGACGACCGCAGTATCGATCAGGCCATGGCCGTAGAAAACAATGATCTGGTGACAGTGCCCAAGGGCTATCACCCGGTGTCCGTGCCCTACGGTTACGAATCGTATTACCTGAACGTGATGGCCGGTCCGACACGCGCCTGGCAGTTCCACAACGACCCGCAGCACAGTTGGCTGCTGGATCTTTGATTTCCCCTTTTTACTCTGGAGGCATGAGATGAACGAGTCACCGGTGATCGGCCATTACATCAACGGACACCTGAATGACGGCGATGGTGAGCGTTACAGCGATGTCTTCAACCCGGCAATCGGCACTGTTCAGGCGCGCGTTGCGCTGGCCAGCGTGAAAACCGTGGATGAAGCGGTCGCGTCGGCCAAGGCGGCTTTTCCCGGCTGGGCCGATCAGTCCTCGCTGCGCCGGGCGCGGGTCATGTTCAAGTTCAAGGAGTTGCTGGACCGACACCACGACGAGCTGGCGCAGATCATCTGCCGCGAGCACGGCAAGGTGCTGTCCGATGCGCGTGGTGAAGTGGTACGCGGTATCGAGATTGTCGAATTTGCCTGCGGTGCGCCCAGCCTGCTGAAAAGTGATTTCAGCGACAACATTGGCGGTGGTATCGATAACTGGAACCTGCGTCAGCCTCTGGGCGTCTGCGCCGGGGTCACGCCGTTCAACTTTCCGGTCATGGTGCCGCTGTGGATGATCCCCATGGCATTGGTGACCGGCAACTGTTTCATCCTCAAACCTTCCGAACGCGACCCGTCTGCCAGTCTGCTGATGGCGCGCCTGCTCAAGGAGGCCGGTCTGCCTGATGGCGTATTCAACGTGGTGCAGGGTGACAAGGTGGCGGTCGATGCGTTGCTGCAGCACCCTGATATCGAGGCCATTTCCTTCGTCGGCTCGACCCCGATCGCCGAATACATCCACCAGCAGGGCACTGCCCACGGCAAGCGCGTGCAGGCGCTGGGTGGGGCCAAGAATCACATGATCGTGATGCCCGATGCAGACCTGGATCAAGCCGCTGATGCCTTGATCGGGGCGGCGTATGGTTCGGCGGGTGAGCGCTGCATGGCCATCTCCATTGCAGTGGTGGTGGGCGATGTCGGCCAGCAACTGATCGACAAGCTGCTGCCGCGCATCGATCAGCTCAAGGTCGGCAATGGCATGCAGGCTGATTCGGACATGGGGCCTCTGGTCACCGCCGTACACAAGGCCAAGGTAGAGGGTTTCATCGATCAGGGCGTCAAAGAGGGCGCGAAGCTGATCGTCGATGGCCGCAACTTCAAGGTGCCGGGCGCCGAGCAGGGCTTTTTCGTCGGGGCGACGCTGTTCGACCACGTCACGCCGCAGATGCAGATCTACAAGGAGGAAATCTTCGGCCCGGTGCTGGGCATTGTGCACGTTGCGGATTTTGCCAGCGCCGTGGCGCTGATCAACGCCCACGAGTTCGGCAATGGCGTGTCGTGTTTCACCAGCGATGGCGGCGTGGCGCGCGCATTCGCTCGCAGCATCAAGGTCGGCATGGTCGGTATCAACGTACCGATCCCGGTGCCCATGGCCTGGCATTCGTTTGGCGGCTGGAAGCGTTCGCTGTTCGGCGATCACCACGCGTACGGCGAAGAAGGCCTGCGCTTTTACAGTCGCTACAAGAGTGTCATGCAGCGCTGGCCGGACAGCATCGCCAAAGGCCCCGAGTTCAGTATGCCGACTGCCAAATAGCCTTCATCAATGGAATGTTGCGGAGAACAAGAACAATGAACCAGCCTCTGCGTTTCGCCCTTAATCGAATGGTCGCGCCGCGCCTGTCTCTGGAAGATTTCGTCGATCTGGCGGTGAAGCTGGGTGCCGATGCCATCGAGATTCGCAACGACCTCAAGGGCATCGAGATCGAAGACGGCACCGCACCCGAGGTAGTTCGTGATCTTTGCGCCGCCCGGGGGGTAAAGGTGCTGTCCATCAACGCCCTGTACCCGTTCGATGTCTGGAATGAAGAGCGCGCAGTCCAGGCGACCAGGCTGGCGCAGTACGCTCGCGACTGCGGTGCGCGCGGTCTGGTGCTATGCCCGCTCAATGACCGTGCCGATCCGCGTAACGGCGCGCAGCGTGCTTCGGGGTTGCGCAGCGCCTTGACTGCGCTGGCACCCATTCTACGTGAGCACGGAATTCTCGGCTTCGTCGAACCGCTGGGCTTCGAAGAGTGCTCGTTGCGCCTCAAACGTCAGGCTGTCGAGGCAATCAGGGCGGTGGGCGGGCTGGACGTTTATCGGCTGGTTCATGACACTTTTCATCACCACCTGGCCGGTGAGATCGAGCTATTCCCGGAGCTGACCGGGCTGGTGCATATCTCCGGTGTCGAGGATGCGCAGGTATCGCTCAGCAGCATTCGAGATGGCCATCGCGTGCTGGTCGGCGAAGCGGACATTCTGGGTAATGCATCGCAGATCGAGCGTTTGCTGGACAGCGGCTATCAGGGCCATCTGTCGTTCGAACCGTTCGCCGAAAGCGTCCATGCGCTGACTGACATTCCTCAGGCGATAGCGGCGAGCATGACGCACTTGTCACGAGCCGTTTCGCAGCGTCACTGACTTCCGCCGTCAGGCCATTTCAAACCCTGGCGACCTCAAACAACAACAAGGTGCGAACATGAGTACAACCCGACTGACCATGGCCCAGGCCCTGGTGAAGTTTCTCGATAACCAGTACGTCGAAGTCGACGGCGTGCAGAGCAAATTCGTCGCTGGCATCTTCACCGTTTTCGGGCATGGCAACGTGCTGGGTCTTGGGCAGGCGCTGGAACAGGACAGCGGCGACCTGGTGATTCATCAAGGCCGTAACGAGCAGGGCATGTGCCACGCCGCCATCGGTTTTGCCAAGCAGCACCTGCGGCGCAAGATCTACGCGTGCAGCTCTTCGGTCGGGCCGGGCGCGGCGAACATGATCACCGCCGCGGCAACCGCCTCGGCCAACCGCATTCCGTTGCTGCTGTTGCCGGGGGACGTCTACGCCAGCCGCCAGCCTGACCCGGTGCTGCAACAGATCGAGCAGTTTCACGACCTGAGCATCAGCACCAACGATGCATTCAAGGCGGTGAGCAAATACTGGGACCGTATCAACCGTCCCGAGCAGTTGATGAGCGCAGCGCTCAATGCCATGCGCGTATTGACCGACCCGGCTGATACCGGTGCCGTCACGCTGGCGCTGCCTCAGGATGTGCAGGCCGAGGCCTACGATTACCCGGACAGCTTCCTGCGAAAACGTGTGCACCGTATCGACCGTCGCCCGCCCAGCAAGGCGATGCTTGACGACGCGTTGAAGCTGCTGGCCGGCAAGCGCAAACCGTTGCTGATCTGCGGTGGTGGCGTGCGTTACTCCGGCGCAGCCGATGCCTTGCAAGCCTTTGCCGAGCGCTTCGATATCCCGTTCGCCGAAACCCAGGCAGGTAAGAGTGCCATCGTTTCGGCGCACCCGCTGAACATGGGCGGCATCGGCGAAACCGGCACGGTGGCGGCCAATCAGCTGGCGAAAGAGGCGGACCTGATCATCGGCGTCGGCACCCGCTACAGCGATTTCACCACCGCGTCGAAATGGCTGTTCCAGAACCCGGATGTGCAGTTTCTCAACCTCAATGTCGGCGCCTTCGATGTGCAGAAGCTGGATGGCGTGCAGGTCCTGGCCGATGCGCAGGTGGCATTGCAGGCACTGACCGAAAGCCTGCAAGCCAGCGGTTACCGTGCTGTCTGGGGCGATGCGCCGCAGACAGCACGTGCGCAGCTGGATGCCGAGGTTGATCGCCTGTATGCGGTCGAGTACCAGCGCGAGGATTTCGTCCCGGAAATCAACGATCACCTGGACCCGGCCGTGCTACGCGAGTTCATCGAGCTGACCGGCTCGTGTCTGACCCAGAGCGGTGTACTGGGCATTCTTAACCAGAACCTGCCTGCCGATGCAGTGATCGTTGCGGCGGCGGGCAGTTTGCCGGGTGACCTGCAGCGTGCCTGGCGCAGCACCGGGGTCGACACCTATCACGTCGAATATGGCTATTCATGCATGGGCTATGAGGTCAATGCGGCATTGGGCGTCAAGCTCGCTGCGCCGCACCGCCAGGTCTTCGCGCTGGTCGGCGATGGCTCTTACATGATGCTCCATTCAGAGCTGGCGACCTCGATTCAGGAGCGGCGCAAGATCAACGTGGTGTTGCTCGACAACATGACTTTCGGCTGCATCAACAACCTGCAGATGGAACACGGCATGGACAGTTTCGGCACCGAGTTCCGTTTTCGCAATCCCGACACAGGCAAGCTCGACGGCGACTTTGTACCGGTGGATTTCGCCATGAGCGCTGCCGCCTATGGCTGCAAGACCTACAAGGTCAGCACCGCCGAACAACTGCGCCAGGCGCTTGTCGATGCGCAACGTCAAACGGTATCGACGCTGATCGACATAAAGGTCCTGCCCAAGACCATGATTCACAAATACCTGTCGTGGTGGCGTGTCGGCGTTGCCGAAGTATCAACGACCGGCACCACGGCCCAGGTTTACGAAAAACTCAACCGCGAACTGGCCAAGGCTCGTCAGTACTGATCACTTTTTATCGTTCAGCGCCCGTGACCCGTTCACGGCAACATCCAATAAAAAAAGGAACATGAAAATGGCATTGAAACTCGGTGTGATCGGTACAGGCGCAATCGGTCAGGATCATATCCGGCGTTGCAGCAAAACGCTGGTTGGCAGTCAGGTGGTAGCCGTCACCGACATCAACCTGGAGCAGGCAGCCAAGGTTGTGCGCGAGCTGGATATCAGTGCCGAAGTGTATGCCGACGGCCACGCGCTGATTGCCGCGCCCGACGTCGAAGCGGTGCTGGTCTGTTCCTGGGGCCCCAGCCATGAAGAGTACGTGCTGGCGGCCATTGCCGCAGGCAAGCCGGTATTCTGCGAAAAGCCTTTGGCCGTAACCGCCGAAGGCTGCCGACACATCGTCGAGGCCGAGATCGCCAGCGGCAGGCGTCTGGTACAAGTGGGCTTCATGCGCCCCTATGATCAGGGCTATCGCGCCCTGAAATCGGTGATCGACAGCGGCCGGATCGGCGAACCGCTGATGCTCCACTGTGCGCACCGCAACCCTCGGGTCGGCGAGAACTACAAGACCGACATGGCCATCACCGACACGCTGATTCATGAACTCAATGTGCTGCGCTGGCTGCTCAACGATGACTATGTGTCGGTGCAGGTAGTGTTCCCGCGCAAGACCAGCAAGGCCCTCGCGCACATGAAAGACCCGCAGATCGTGATGCTGGAAACGGCCAGAGGCACGCGCATCGACGTCGAAGTGTTCGTCAACTGCCAGTACGGCTACGACATCCAGTGCGAAGTGGTCGGCGAGAGCGGCATTGCCAAACTGCCCGAGCCTTCTCAGGTGCAGTTGCGCAGTGAAGCGAAATTGTCCAACGCGATCCTGATGGACTGGAAAGACCGGTTCATTGGTGCCTATGACGTCGAGTTGCAGGACTTCATCGATGGCGTCAACGCGGGCACGATTTACGGGCCTTCTGCCTGGGACGGTTATGCCGCTGCGGTGGCCGCCGATGCCTGTGTTCAGGCGCAGAACAGTGGAGCGGTCGTACCGATTGCCCTGGAGATGCGTCCCGCGTTTTATGACTGACAGAGGTGTCTGGAGTCGGGTTGTTTTTCAAACAATAAAAAGGAGGGCATCATGCACATCGCACTGGCTCCTTACATGTATCGCCACCTGTCGCTGGGTGCGATGGTCGATAAGGCGGCGGAGCTGGGCTACGACTACATAGAGCTTTCACCGCGCGAAGATTTCATGCCGTTCTACAAGTACCCGCGCGTGGATCGTGCGCGAATCAGGGAGTTTCGCAAAGCCCTGAGCGATGCCGGTGTGAAACTCTGCTCGCTGCTGCCGCTGTACCTCTGGGCCGCGCCGGATGAAGACTTGCGTATTGCAGCGGTGCGCAACTGGAAACGCGCCATTCAGGTGGCCGTGGAAATGGACTGCGACCTGATGAACACCGAGTTCAGTGGGCAATCCGATCATGCACTGGTGTGCGAAAACCAGTCAGCATCTGGACATCGGGCAGGGCGAGGTGGACTGGGACGCGTTCTTCTCGACATTGTGGGAGATCAATTTCGACGGTATTGCCACAGTGGCCGTATTTGCCTGGGAGGAGCGCGCAGATGAATCGAGCCGATTCATGCTGGAGCGGGTCAAAAGCGAGCTGCTTCGTTGAAGCGGCGGCATCCAATACACGACCGATGGCTGCGGCCATGAGGTTCATGGACTAAAGGAGATATCCATGCGAGCAGGGCTGGTGGGCTACGGCAAAGGCGGGCGTTACTTTCATGCAACGCTGATTTCGAGTTTGCCCGGTGCCACATTTGCAGGCGTTGTCACCCGTTCACCCGAGCGAAAACAGGAAGTGGTCAACGATCATCCCGGCGTGGCAACTTTCGACACGCTGGCTGAGCTGGTCGCTGCCGGGGTAGATGTGGTGGTAATTTCCACGCCCCTGGCTTCGCGCCGAGCGTTGATCCTTGAAGCGATAGAGCTGGGCGTCGGGGTGGTCAGCGACAAACCCTTTGCCAGCGACGCCGCCCAGGCGCGCGAGCTGGTGGAAGCGGCCGAACGGCGGGGCGTGCTGCTTAGCGTTTACCAGAATCGGCGCTGGGATTCCGACTTCCTCACCGTGCGCAAATTGATCGACAACAAGGCGCTGGGGCAGATCAGCCGGTTCGAGTCCAGCATCGAGCGCTATTCGCCACGCTCTGTCGGCAAGGCCAGCGGTGGTGGCATGCTGCGTGACCTGGGCAGTCATCTGGTGGATCAGGCACTGGTACTGTTCGGGCCGGTCGAGCGGGTGTACGCAGAATTGCAGTTCGCTACGCCGCAAGACGAAATGGACCACACGTTCTTCGTGTCCTTGAGTCATGCCAGCGGTGTGACTTCGCACCTGTCAGGCAGTTGTCTGCAAAATACCCCCAAGCCGCGTTTCAGGGTTAGTGGAACCAAGGGTTGTTACAGCGTCGAAGGGCTGGACGGTCAGGAGGAGGCTGCGTTTGCCGGCCTCACGCCACGGTCCGAGGGCGAGCGCTGGGGTGTCGAAGAGCATCGGCGCTGGGGCTGGTTCGAGCAGGGTGAGCACCGCGAGCGTGTGCCTTCGGAGCGCGGTTGCTGGCTTGAGTTCTACCGCCTGTTGCAGAGCGCCGTTGACGAGCAGGGTAGTAATCCGGTTGATCCTCATGATGCCATTGCATCGGCACAGGTCATGGATGCAGCCCGCTTGAGCGCCAGTGACGGGCGGGTTGTGGTGCTGTAATCATCGTGTGTCACGCTGCACATTAAAGCCTGCCATCGGACAAGGCCCGACGCCTGACAAACGTCGGGCTTTGTCGTATCCGCAGTCGAATAAAAATGAAATGGAATAAAATTCTAAAATCAGTTGAATTGGAAAATATTTTCCAATAGAGTCTTTTTCAGGTTACCGACTATCGAATCACTCGGGCTTTGAAGGTCTTTCAAGTCACGAGATGCACACCAACAAAAACAAAACAAAAGATAGGTACTGTCGATGAAAACCCCTACCTCTGGCCTCACCGCCAAGCGTTCTGCCACCTCTTCATTCTGGATTCGGACCATGGAGCGATTTCTCACAATCGTTGCCCGTGGCATGTGCGTGCAACACAAGGACGCGCAACTGTTCTGCATCCCCGGAGCAACAGGAGTGCGCCTGCCCCGATGATGGTTACACCGGGTTCCATATCTTTATTCAGGTCGCGACAACAACAATAATTCGGAGACAGACCCTCATGAACACCAAGGTTCGTTTCACCTCCCTGACACTTGCCCTGATGCTTGGCAGCAGTGCCGCACTGGCTGATATCAAGGTCGGGGTTGCAATGTCGCAGTTCGACGATACCTGGCTGACCTACCTGCGCGAGGACATGGGCGCCAAGGCCAAAGCCATGCCTGAGGGCGTGGCGCTGCAGTTTGTCGATGCCCGTGCGGACGTCAACAAACAGCTCGATCAGGTCAAGGAGCTCATCAGCAAAAAGGTCGATGCGCTGATCGTCAATCCGGTGGACACGGCGGCGACCGCCAGTATCACCGGGGCCGCAGTCGCTGCGGGTATCCCGCTGGTCTACGTCAACCGCCGTCCGGATCAGGTGAAACTGCCCGAAGGCGTCGCCACCGTCACCTCGGACGATACAGAGGCCGGCCGGATGCAGGCGCAGTACATCGCTGAAAAAATGGGCGGCAAGGGCAGCGTCGTTATCCTGTTGGGTGATCTGGCCAACAACTCCACGCAGAACCGTACCAAGGGCGTCAAGGAAGTGCTGGCAAAGTACCCGGACATCAAGATAGATCAGGAGCAGACCGGAGCCTGGCAGCGTCAGAAGGGTATGGACCTGACCAATGACTGGCTCACCCAGGGCCGGAAATTCAATGCGGTTTTGGCCAACAACGATGAAATGGCTATTGGTGCCTCGCTCGCGCTCAAGCAGGCCGGTGTCGCGAAAGGCACGGTATTTGTTGCCGGTGTCGACGGTACGCCAGACGGGCTCAACGCCGTTACCAAGGGCGACCTCGCTGTCTCCGTTTTTCAGGACGCCAAGGGCCAGGCCGACGGGGCGATTGATGCTGCCGTGAAAATGGCGAAAAAGGAAAAGGTCGAGCCCCAGGCGATCATCATCCCTTATCGCCTGATCACGCCTGAAAACGTCGCCACCTTCAAATAACAACGATCGCCAGGCCCGGGAGGGCACGCAAATGCCCTCCCGCAGCCTGCCGCTTGAGGAGTTGTGATCATGTTCGGTTCAGCTACTGCCAACCCGCCCGCACAACGCGATCTGCCGTCCAGTGACAGCGGTAGTCCAACGCCGGATGCCCAGCCGCCTTATCTGCTGGAAATCAGCCATATCAGCAAGGGCTTCCCCGGTGTCATCGCGCTCAACGACGTCCAACTGCGTGTGCGCCCTGGCTGCGTGCTGGCGTTGATGGGCGAGAACGGTGCCGGAAAGTCGACGCTGATGAAAATCATCGCTGGCATCTACCAGCCGGACTCGGGCGAAATCCGCTTGCGTGGCAAGCCGATTCGCTTCGAGACGCCACTTTCGGCCTTGCAGGCCGGCATTGCGATGATCCATCAGGAGCTGAACCTGATGCCGTTCATGAGCATCGCCGAGAACATCTGGATCGGTCGCGAACAGCTCAACGGTCTGCACATGGTCGATCACCGGGAAATGCACCGCTGCACTGCCGAACTGCTGGAGCGTCTGCGCATCAGGCTCGATCCCGAGGAACTGGTCGGCAGCCTGAGTATCGCCGAGCGGCAGATGGTGGAGATCGCCAAAGCTGTGTCATACAACTCGGACGTGCTGATCATGGACGAGCCGACTTCAGCCATCACCGAAACCGAAGTCGCTCATCTGTTTTCGATCATCAACGACCTGCGCGCCCAGGGTAAAGGCATCATCTACATCACCCACAAGATGAACGAAGTCTTCGAAATTGCCGACGAAGTAGCGGTTTTTCGCGACGGCGCCTATATCGGCCTGCAGCGCGCTGAAAGTATGGACGGCGACAGCCTGATCACCATGATGGTGGGGCGTGAGTTGACTCAACTGTTTCCCGAGCGGGAAAAGCCGCCAGGCGAAGTGCTGCTTTCAGTCAGCAACCTGTGCCTGAACGGCATTTTCAAGGACGTGAGTTTCGATTTGCGTGCCGGAGAGATTCTCGGTATCGCCGGGCTGATGGGGTCGGGTCGCACCAATGTGGCCGAGACCCTGTTCGGCATAACCCCCAGCGACAGCGGCGAGGTGCGCTTTGATGGCGCTACGGTACACATTGGCGATCCGCATCAGGCCATTGAGCTGGGTTTTGCACTATTGACGGAAGACCGCAAGTTGACTGGGCTGTTTCCATGCCTGTCGGTGATGGAAAACATGGAAATGGCCGTGCTCGCCAACTACGCCGGTAATGGTTTCGTGCAACAGAAGGCACTGCGTGCGCTGTGCGAGGATATGTGCAAAAAACTTCGGGTCAAGACCCCGTCACTGGAGCAGTGCATCGACACCTTGTCGGGCGGTAACCAGCAGAAAGCGTTGCTGGCACGCTGGCTGATGACCAACCCCAGGGTACTGATTCTGGATGAGCCCACCCGCGGCATCGACGTGGGGGCCAAGGCGGAAATCTATCGCCTGATCTCCCTGCTGGCCAGTGAAGGTATGGCCGTCATCATGATCTCTTCAGAGCTGCCGGAAGTTCTCGGTATGAGCGACCGGGTCATGGTCATGCACGAAGGCGAAATGATGGGCATCCTCGATCGGGGCGAAGCGACCCAGGAAAAAGTTATGCATCTGGCCTCCGGCCACAAGGTTCATTGAGTTCGCACTAAAGGGCTCGGTAGAAGAAGAACAAAAGGGGAACGAACATGAGCAACGCGATTTCGCAAAACAAACCGGCCCTGGCGCCGACCAGGAACAAACGGCGGCTGCCAACCGAGCTGAGTATTTTTCTGGTGCTGATCGGCATCGGTCTGACCTTTGAGCTGTTTGGCTGGATCGTCCGTGATCAGAGCTTTCTGCTCAACTCCCAGCGTCTGGTACTGATGATCCTTCAGGTATCGATCATCGGCTTGCTGGCCATCGGCGTGACTCAGGTGATCATTACCACAGGCATCGACCTGTCATCCGGTTCGGTGCTGGCACTGTCGGCGATGATTGCCGCGAGTCTGGCGCAAACCTCGGACTTTTCCCGGGCGGTATTCCCTTCCCTGACCGACCTGCCCGTGTGGATTCCGATCGTGGTCGGGCTCGGAGTCGGGCTGCTGGCGGGTGCCATCAACGGCAGCATCATTGCCATAACCGGTATTCCGCCGTTCATTGCCACGCTTGGCATGATGGTCTCCGCGCGTGGCCTGGCGCGTTTCTACACCGAAGGTCAGCCGGTGAGCATGCTCTCGGACTCCTACACGGCTATCGGGCAGGGCGCGATGCCGGTGATCATCTTTCTGGTGGTGGCGGTGATCTTCCACATCGCTTTGCGTTACACCAAGTACGGCAAATACACCTACGCCATCGGCGGCAACATGCAGGCTGCGCGTACTTCCGGGATCAACGTCAAGCGCCACCTGGTTATCGTCTACAGCATCGCCGGGCTGCTGGCCGGGCTGGCAGGAGTGGTTGCCTCGGCACGTGCCGCAACCGGGCAGGCCGGGATGGGCATGTCTTATGAACTGGACGCTATCGCTGCCGCAGTCATCGGCGGCACCAGCCTGTCCGGTGGGGTAGGACGAATTACCGGCACTGTGATCGGTGCGCTGATTCTCGGCGTAATGGCCAGTGGTTTTACCTTTGTTGGCGTAGATGCTTATGTTCAGGACATTATCAAAGGCCTGATCATTGTAGTGGCGGTGGTAATCGATCAATATCGCAACAAGCGCAAGACCAAGCGCTGATTTCAATCATCTGCATCAAAGGGCCTTTTCAGGCCCTTTTGTGCGTTGGATGTTGCAGGAACCGATTGGCTGTCAGCAGGTCAGAGCCTCATCAAGTAGCATGCTGGCCGGGTCTTTCGCCCGCATTTCAAGGGTTTTACGGCAATTGTTGTACAAAAACCCTTCAATTGTGTTGCCGAGCCCGCTAGCCGGCCTTAGACTGCCGCCCCTCGTAAATTGAGTGCCAGGTGGCGCTTGGAGATTATTGGTTTGCACGGCAACGTCAAGCCGCTCCTCAATGCACGTTTTTTTATAGAGAAATAAATGACAAAGGAAAAGTTGCTGGCCATGCCGGCCGATGACTACATGAACGCCGAGCAGCACGCTTTCTTCGTCGAGCTGTTGCAGGGCATGAAGGTCGAGATCCACGAGCGAATCGAGCAGAGCCGTATTGCGATCGAGAGCCTGGACACGCCTGCCGACCCTGCAGACGCCGCTTCGGTTGAAGAGGAGCGTCACTGGCTGGTCAATGTGATCGACCGCGACCAGCGCATGCTGCCCCAGTTGGAAATGGCCCTCTCGCGTATTGCCGATGATACCTTCGGCTGGTGCGATGACAGCGGTGAGCCAATCGGCCTGAAGCGTCTGCTGATTAGCCCGACCACCAAATATTGCATCGAGGCGCAAGAGCGCCACGAGCAGATCGACAAGCACCAGCGCCAAGCCTGATACGCAGGCAGCAGCTGAGTGACCGAACCGGGAGGCAAGCGATCGCCTCCCGGTTTTGTTGTGCCCGGAATTTGTCGAAAACGTATTGCTCGCTACGACCAACGGTGCATGGCATAAGGCCGTTATCTAGCGTTTAATAAACGTAATAATGATAAATACCGATGGGGTGACGCAGCATGGCCGAGAACCTATCCATGGCAGCCGGATTACCACTGGCCGATGCTCGCGGCGCTGCGTCGAAGTGGTGGTTGCCGGCGGTGCAAAGTGTCGTGTTGTGCCTGTTGTTCGCCGCTATGAGCGTTATCGGTTTGTCTCTCTATATCGTCATTCCCGCAGCGCTGCTGGTGGCCTGGCTGCCGCTTTTGTTGCGCAGAAGGCAGCCGGGCTCGCAAGTCGAGGCAAGTGACAGTGATATCACGCTGCTGACTCGCGACCTGTCGCGCACCACCAGCCACAACGCACTGTCGGCCGCTCAGGTGGCATTTTCCGTCGGGCAACTGGCAGGCAAGGTGCAGTCGCAGCTGGGTGCTGCCGGACAGATAGTCAACAGCGCCGAGCAGATGATTGCGACCGAGCAGCAGACTGCCCAGTTGAGTCAACAGGCGTTGGTTGCAGCCAGCGAGGCGCGCCAGCGCAGCGAATCGGGAAGCAGCGTTCTGAATGAGTCCATCGAGCGCATGCACCTCTTGAGCAAGCGTGCTGTAGGCAGTCGTGAGCTGATCGAGGCGCTGAGCCAGCGCAGTGAAGAAATCCAGCGTGTGACGCTGGTCATTCAATCTATCGCCAGCCAGACCAACCTGCTGGCGCTCAATGCGGCCATCGAAGCCGCCCGGGCAGGTGAGCACGGGCGCGGTTTCGCGGTGGTCGCTGACGAAGTACGCGGGCTCGCGGGCCGTACCGCCAGCGCCACCGGGGAAGTCGGGCAGATGGTGGCCGATATCCAGCAGCGCACCGCTCAGGTGGTGGAGCAGATTCGCGAGCTGTCTTCTGACCTCGATGTGGGGGTCGAGCAGGTCGAGCTGACCGGCCAGCACCTGGGCAACATCGCCCGGCTTGCAATTGAGGTGGAAAGCCAGGTCAGCGAAATTGCTCAAGGCGCGAGGAGCAATCAGGACCAGTTGGCCAGCCTGTTCGATGCTGTCGAGCACATGCGCAGTGATCTTGCCGTCAGCGATGAACAAACCCGGCAACTGGCCAAAGCCGCCGTGCAGATGGAGGGGCAGGCCGAGACCATCAGTCAGCGGCTGGCTCAGGTCGGCCTGGATGAATATCACCAGCGTATCTACGACCTGGCTCGCGAAGGGGCGCGGCTGATCGCGGAAAAATTCGAGGCTGATATTGTGCGAGGGCACGTCAGCCTGGATGACTTGTTTGATCGCAACTACAAACCCGTTCCCAATACCTCACCCACCCGCTTTACCACGCGTTTTGATCGCTACACCGATCAGGTCTTGCCAGCATTGCAAGAACCGCTGCTCTCGCGCCATGAAGGTCTGGTATTCGCCATTGCCTGCACGCAGCAAGGTTATGTGCCGACGCACAACAACGCTTTCAGTCAGCCTTTGACAGGTGATGCGACGGTGGACAACGCGCGTAATCGAAGCAAGCGCAAGTTCGATGACCGTACCGGCATTCGCTGCGGCAGCCATCAACAGCCTGTCCTGCTGCAAACCTACACTCGCGACACCGGCGAGCTGATGCACGACCTGTCCGTGCCCATTATGGTCAACGGGCGACATTGGGGTGGTCTGCGCCTTGGGTATAAACCGCAAAGCCGCTGATTCTGCAATCAGGCGGCTCAGGTTAGATAAAGTATTAAATAACCTGCCCGGTTGGTTTTTCTGTTAAGTGAAACTGCGGGTTCTTGAACCCATCTGCACAAATGTGTAGGTGTTTGTTTATAAATAATAAATACCTGATGACAGAAGTTGTAGGAATACTCTGAATACGCGCTACATGACTTGACTGATCACCATCTTTAAGCAAGCTGTTTAAATCAACGTTATTTACGTTTTGATTTAAGTGCGGCCTTTTCTTGGCCTGCCTCTAAGGATGGAAAAGATATGAACGATAAATGGAATGTCGAACAAACAGCAGCAATCTCGGACGTGGTAACGCGGCGTGTTACCGCACGGGTCGGAATTTTCTTCGACGGTACGGGAAATAATCGTGTCAACAGTCAGATCGGGGCGGACTGTCAGGCATTGATTGAAATGAATGGTGGTCAGCACATTAAAGAGTGTGCGGGTCGTCATGTTCATTCTGGCAGTAGTTACAGTAATGATCCGAGCAATATAGCCAGGCTGGTCGATCTTTACCGTCTGCAACGTGTTGCCGAAAATGACAGTACAGGCTTGAGGGTGTACTACTCGATCTATGTAAGCGGGGCGGGTACTACCTCCGGTGGGCGTGATTCGGTATGGCCGGGGCAGAGTTTCGGCCGGGGTACCACTGGTGTGATATGCAAGGTGGAAAATGCATTCAGAAAGCTTGAATCGGTATTGAAGGCATTTCCACGAGACAACCCGGATTGTGTACTGGAAGCGCTTGAGCTGGACGTGTTCGGCTTCAGTCGAGGTGCTGCGTCGGCCAGGCACCTCGCCAATGAAGTACTGAAACAGCAGGCAGGAATGCTTGAGCCGATACTTCAAAGCCGCAAGGTCAGGCTGAGTGAGCATTTCAGCTGGCGTAACGGCAGTGTACGGCTCAAGGTTATCGGCCTGTTCGACACTGTCGCCGCTATCGGCAGTTTCAGGGATATGGGCAATACCCGGGACGCGAACAACAGGAGGGTCAATCTTTACCTGCCGCCGGGGTGTGCCCAACAGGTGCTGCATCTGGTGGCTCGTGATGAATCACGGCGCAACTTCGCGCTTAACAGCGTCCTGCCGGCATGGACGAAGGAAATCGCTTTACCCGGCGCCCATTCCGATATCGGCGGTGGTTATCCTCCACAGATGGAAGAAAGCGTGCTGCTCACGCGTCCGCAAAGCAGCCTGGTCAATCGTGACAGCCCTCGTGAGGCGGCGCCTTGCTGGAAAGACGCCCAGGCCCTGTTAAGCGCCATGAGCCGGAATGACTGGATCGACCCGCTGGACAGCCAGGCATTTATGAGGGTTCAGACCTGCGAAAGCAAATGTTACCCGTGCAGAAAAACCCTGAATGGCATGAAAACGATCGTTGCTGCAGTGGGTATGAACCGCCAGGTCTTTGGTCACTTGTCGAGGGTGTCGTTACAGGTCATGCATGCACTGGCCTGTGATGAGGGGGTGCCTTTCGACCCTGTGCCAAACAGCCTTGAATTTCAACTTCCTCCCGAACTCGAACGCATTTCAACCCGTTTGATCGATTATGCGCGAGGCGGGACTTACTTACTGGACAGTCATGAAGAGCAGCTACTGCGTTGGCGCTATATCCATCAGTCCGCGCACTGGAATGCAGTGGTCGGCAGAATGGGCACCTTTGGCGACGCCGTCTTTGTGCATGCTCCGCAACCGGGTGGCAGGACGTTGCATCCCAATGTCGGCCAGCCCGGTTATCCGCAGTAGGAATCAACGCCCGAGTGGTTCACTCGGGCTTTTTGTGAAGGCGCACATTCAGTTCGTCGACCACCATCGCCCATTCGGCATCCTCATGCAGCTGCTCCTTGAGAAAGTCAGCCTGCCGCGGCGTCCAGAAGTCGGCATCAATCAGCTTCACGTCGTCGGGCAGAGAGTGGCTAGCGACAAATTTGTCGATACTCTCATCATCCGATTCAAGTCCCAATTGGGTGAACAGGTCGTTGATGGTCGTTGTAGTCTGTTCCATGTCATCTCCTCGCCGGGGGATATCCCCGTCTTCATCAGTTCTTATGGGAGTGGCCGACGCACGCAAGAGTTCGATGCATTTGGCCGTGTGAGAAGATGGCCTTTTGTGCTCTGCCTACAAGTGATATGTTTCCAGTATCGCCGAATGCACACTGATCGCCTGGCTGGAACCCGTCCAGCCTTTGAGCCGTGATCAGGCTGGCCGCCGGTTTCAGGGCACCAGCGCTTTTGCGACATTGCAGTGTACAAAAGGTATATATCCCGTAGCTGCCATGAGCCGGTAGAATCCGCCATCCGCCTGCACAAGGTTTGCGGTGGCGCTTTCAGCGCTTCTGCGTGCAGCGTGCCGGAAAATTTCCGGTCGCTTGACGCGGTCTATGGATTAACCACTTTCTTGACTGCCCTGACATCAGGCAGCCTCATTTTCATGTTTGAGGGTTTGTACTTTGGCTGTAAGTAATCTGGATACCCATGCCTTGTTCGTGCTCGGCGATCTCCGCGCACAGTTGGTCAAGCAGTTTCAGTCCCGTTTTGTCTACATCACCGAGCAGTCAGCCGAAGGTATTTATATCGCTGAAATCGACACCGAAACCGCTCTGGTCGTCGACGACAAGCCGCGCCTTGAGCTCAAGGTCGGCGATCATTTTCGCGCGTCGGTACTGCCAAGCCGTGAAGGCGGCAAGCTCGAATTGAAATTCCGTGAAATCAAGATGACTGTGTATGGGCTGGGCGAATATGCATTCGTCGATATCCCTGAAGGCCACGGCATTGTGTTCAAGGAAGGTCAGGCCGTAGTCATGGTGTTTGCCGCAAAAGAGCAGCTGCAGACCGGCATGAGCAAGGTTCTCAAAGGCGCAGTCGGCAAGGCTGCCAAATGGCGCAAGGGCGAGCTGACGTTCAAGGCCAGCGAGTAACGCTGGCCAGGCTGGAGGATCAGCCGCCTGCCGACTCTCCATTGCCAGTGCCGCTACTGATTTCTGCTGGCACATCGTCACCGGCCATGCGCTTGCGGAACAGCGCTGTACGCGCCAGCAGCAGCGTGGTCACAGGCACGGTGATTGCCAGCAGCACCGGAATCAGCCAGGCGTGAATCACCGGCTCTGCCTTCAGAGCAGAGAAATAGATGATCGACGCCAGCGCGACGCACCAGGCACCCAGCGTCGATGCCAGGGCTGGCGGGTGCATGCGCTGGAAGAAGTCCTTGAGGCGCAGCAGCCCGAGAGCACCGGTCAAGGCGAACAGACTGCTGGCGATCAGCAGCCCGGCGGTCAGTATCTCGGCCCAGAAGGGTACGGTGTTCGGCAGTCCGGTCATTCGATCACTTCTCCGCGCAGCAGGAATTTAGCCAGAGCGAAGGAGCCGACAAAGCCGAACAGGGCAATCAGCATGGCTGCTTCGAAGTATGTGTCACTGGCGTAGCGGATGCCGAGCACCAGCATCATCAACATGGCAATGATGTACAGGTAGTCCAGCGCCAGCACCCGGTCCTGGGCAGAGGGGCCCTTGAGCAGGCGGAGCAGGGTGATCACCATCGCCAGGGCGAAGATCAGCAGGCTGATCAGGATCGCGTTGTCGAGCAATGCACTCATTGAAAGATCTCCATCAGCGGTCGCTCATAGGTGGTCTTGAAGTGTTCGATGAATTGCGCTTCATCCTCCAGATCAAAAACATGCATCAGCAGCACACTACGATCCAGCGCCAGTTCCGACCATACCGTTCCGGGTACGACCGTAGTGACCATCGCCAGCGCGGCGAGGCCGTGGGCATCGTGCAGGTCCAGCGGGATACGTACAAAAGCCGAGCGTGGCGGACGACCTTCCAGCCGCCAAACGCTCAAACCGACCTGAAGGTTGGAAACCACCACATCCCACCCGACCATGCACAGAAACTTCAGGATTGTGCCGGGTTTGCGGATGCGCACCGGCAGCGGGCGCAGCGGTGCCATCAGCAAGGGCGCGAGAAAGCCCAGCACGGCACCCAGCAGCAGGTGGCCAGGGCTGATCGACAGGTTCAGAACCAGCCATAACAGCCACAGTGCCAGAGAAAGCAGAGGAGCCGGAAACAGGCGCTTCATGGCTGCCCCTCCGAACTGATTTCCTGGCTGGTAGGGCCGGGCATCGGGCGTGTGGCAAGCACCGACTGCACATACTGTTTGGGCTCGTGCAGCGCGGCGGCGGTGTCCTGGGTATAGCGCAGCAAAGGCTCGGCCTTGAACGTCAGCGCAACGCACAGGCCCAGCAGGATGATGATCGGCAGGCATTCGTTGCGACGCAGCAACGGCGAAGGGCGCTCGTGTGGTGTCCAGAAGCGCTGGGTGCCGAGCCTGGAAAAAGCGATCAGCGACGCCAGCCCGGAAAAGATCAGCAGGCCAATCAGCAGCCATGCCTGGGTCGAGAGCGCTTCGTCCTGCGCGACGTCCAGCCCCAGCGGATTCATCAAGGCGCTGAGCAGCGTGAGTTTGCCGATGAACCCTGACAGCGGTGGCATGCCGGTAATCAGCAACGCGCAGGCGATAAAGCTCAGGCCCAGGAATGCCATGGTCATGGGTATGACCTGACCGACCACGACCTTCTGCTCGTCGTCCAGGTTGGTGCCGGGTGGCGGATGCAGCGACTCAAGGGTGCGGGGCAGTTGATCCACGTCGTACTCCAGAGGGATCTCGTTGGCCGAGCGGGAACGCTCGACCAATTCGCCCAGGAGGAACATGGCGCTCAGCGCCAGCGTCGAGCTGACCATGTAGAACAGCGCGCCCGAGGTCAGGCTCGGCTGGGCGAAACCGACCGCAGACAGCAGAATGCCCGCTGACACCAGTATGCTCAGGCTGGCGAGGCGCTCCAGGCGCTGGGCAGCGATGATCGCAATCGCAGCGGTGAAAATCGTCGCCATGCCGCCGTAGATCAACCAGTCGCCGCCGAAGAATGCCGAGGCCCCGGCCTGCCCGGAAAACAGCAGTGTCCACAGGCGTAGCAGGGTGTAAACGCCCACTTTGGTCATGATTGCAAACATTGCTGCTACCGGCGCGCTGGCTGCCGAATAGGCCGGGACCAGCCAGAAGTTCAGTGGCCACATGCCTGCCTTGGCCAGAAATGCCGTGGCCAGAATGGCTGCGCCAGCATGCAGCAGGCCCAGATCTGACTCTGCCACTTGCGGGATCTTGATCGCCAGATCGGCGAAGTTCAACGTGCCGGTTACGCCGTAGATCAGCGCAGCGCCGATCAGGAACAGCGACGAAGCCAGCAGGTTGATGGAAATGTAATGCAGGCCAGTCGACACCCGCGCCCGGCCGGAGCCATGCAGCATCAAACCGTATGACGCTGCCAGCAGGACTTCAAAGAATACGAACAGGTTGAACAGGTCGGCGGTCAGGAATGCGCCATACAGCCCCATGAGCTGGATCTGGAACAGTGCGTGGAAACTGGCGCCGGCCCGGTCCCAGCGCGCCAGCGCGAACAACAGGGCGCAAACACCGATGATGCCGGTCAGCACCAGCATCAGTGCCGACAGGTGATCCACCACCAGCACGATACCGAACGGCACACCCCAGTTGCCTGGCAGGTAGACACCGATCGAGCCACTGTTGCCGCTGTGCTGCACCCAGAGAAACAGCACCACGGAAATGCCCAGCCCGAGGATGCTGGAAAACAGATTGAGACGTCCCTTGAGCGGCCGATGTTTCTCGCCCAGCCAGAGCATCAGCCCTGCGGTCAGTAATGGCAGCAGGATCGGCGCAATGATCAGTTGATTCATCCAGCTCATGCCTTGGGCTCCCGGCCATCTACATGGTCGGTGCCGGTCAGGCCTCTGGAGGCGAGCAGTACCACCAGAAACAGCGCGGTCATGGCGAAGCTGATGACGATGGCGGTCAGTACCAGCGCCTGCGGCAGTGGGTCAGTGTAATTGAGCAGGTCCTGGGGAATGCCGTCCTTGATGATCGGTTCTCTGCCGATGAACAGGCTGCCCATGCTGAAAATGAACAGGTTGACCCCGTAAGACAGCAGGCACAGCCCCATGACCACCTGAAAGGTGCGTGGCCGCAGGATCAGCCAGACGCCCGAGGCGGCCAGCACGCCGATGGCGATTGCAATGACTTCTTCCATCAGAGGATTCCTTGCGGGTTGGCAACGGGTTTGGGCAGTTGCGTCGGACGGTGGCTGCGCACCGACTGGTGAGCCAGTGCGGTGAGGATCAGCAGCGTCGAGCCGACGACCACGGCGTACACGCCGACATCGAAGAACAGCGCACTGGCGATGTGAATATCGCCCAGAATCGGCAAATCGACGTGCGCGGTGTGCGTGGTCATGAACGGATAACCCAGCACCATGGAACCGGCTCCGGTCAGAACCGCGCACAACAGACCTGTGCCCATCCAGCGTAACGGGCGCAGGCTCATTTGCGCCTCGACCCATTGGGTGCCTGCCACCATGTATTGCAGAAGGAACGCCACCGACATCACCAGCCCGGCCACAAACCCGCCGCCTGGCTGGTTATGACCTCGAACGAACAAGTACATCGAGATGATGAAGGCAATCGGCAGCAGTAATCGCACCAGCGCTGCCGGAACCATCATGAAACCGAGTGCGGTATCGCTGGCACTGCGCGGGTTGACCAGGTCAGTCACCACGTCACGGGCCAGCAGGCGTTGCTGTGTGGGCAGCAGAATGCTTTCCTTCGGTGGGCGGAAGCGACGTAGCAGGGCAAAGACTGTCAGGGCTACCGCTGCCAGCACGGTAATTTCGCCAAACGTATCGAAGCCGCGGAAATCCACCAGCATCACGTTGACCACGTTGGTGCCACCGCCCTGAGGCAGCGCGCGGCTCAGGTAAAAGGACGAGATGGCGTTGGGTGTCTGGCGGGTCAGCATGGCGTAGGACAATATCGCCATGCCCAGACCGACAAGAACCGCCAGACCGAAGTCGCGTATCCGCCGGGTGCGAGCGCGCAGGCGTGCACTCAATGGCGCGACGTCTTCGTTGCGTCGTGGCAGCCAGCGCAGACCGAGCAGAATCAGTACGGTCGTCACCACCTCCACGACCAGTTGAGTCAACGCCAGATCAGGTGCCGAGAACCAGACGAAGGTGATGCAGGTCATCAGGCCGCAGACGCTGACCATGACCAGTGCCGCCAGACGGTGATATTTACCTTGCCAGGCTGCGCCTATAGCGCAGGCAATCGCGATCAGCCAGAGCGTGACGAATACCCCGGAACCCGGAATCTTCGGCCGGTCGCCCCAGGTCAGGCCACTGAAATACATCGGTATGAAGCCGCCCAGTACGGCTGCCAGTACCAGCAGAAACAGTTGCGGCTGCAAGCGACGAGTGCTGACCTTGCGCTCGAAACGCCGCGCCCAGTGCATCATCACCACCTGACTGCGTTCGAAAAAACGCTTGCCGTTGAGCCTGCCCACCAGCGGCGGTGCAGTAATGCGCTCGTGCTTGAGAGGTTTTCGCAGCAATAGATACAGGATGATACCGCCAGCCATCGCCACCAGGCTCATGACCATCGGCAGGTTCCAGCCGTGCCAGATCGCCAGGCTGTACTCGGGCAGCGTTCCGCCGACTACGGGGCGCGCGGCCGCCGCGAGCAGGGGAGCGACCGATTGCGCCGGGAAAATCCCCACCACCAGGCACGTCAGCACCAGCAATTCGACCGGTGCACGCATCCAGCGCGGTGGCTCATGCGGTAAGTGCGGCAGATCCTTGGCTGCCGGACCGAAAAACACATCGACCGTGAAGCGCAGCGAGTAGGCAACGCTGAATATCCCGGCGATGGTCGCGATCACCGGCAGGGCAATCTCGACCCAGGCAGTGGCGGAAATGAACACGGTTTCGGCAAAGAACATTTCCTTGGACAGAAACCCGTTGAGCAGCGGCACGCCTGCCATCGATGCACTGGCGACCATCGCCAGTGTTGCAGTGTAGGGGAGCAGCTTCACCAGCCCACTGAGACGTCGGATATCTCGCGTTCCGCTCTCGTGGTCGATAATCCCGGCGGCCATGAACAGCGAGGCCTTGAAGGTGGCGTGGTTGAGAATGTGAAAGACCGCAGCTACCGCAGCCAGCGGGCTGTTGAGGCCCAGCAACAGCGTGATCAGGCCCAGGTGACTGATGGTCGAGTAGGCCAGCAGGCCCTTCAGATCATTCTGAAAGATAGCCGCGTAGGCACCCAGAATCAGGGTACAGGCACCTGCGCCACTGACGATCCAGAACCATTGCTCAGTGCCGGACAGCGCAGGCCACATTCGCGCCATGAGAAACACCCCGGCCTTGACCATGGTCGCCGAGTGCAGATATGCCGACACGGGTGTGGGGGCTGCCATCGCGTGCGGCAGCCAGAAATGGAAGGGGAACTGGGCGCTTTTGGTCAATGCACCGATCAGAATCAGGGTCAGCAATACCGGGTAAAGGGCATGGGCGCGAATCGCATCTCCGGATGCCAGCACCCGGTCCAGGTCATAACTGCCTGCCACGTGCCCGAGGATCATCATGCCGGCCAGCAGCGCCAGCCCCCCCGCACCGGTGACCATCAGCGCCATGTAAGCGCCGCGCCGTGCATCGGCGCGGTGGTGCCAGTAGCCGATCAGCAGAAACGAGAACAGGCTGGTCAGCTCCCAGAAAAACACGATCTGAATCAGATTGCCGGACATCACCAGGCCAAGCATGGCACCCATGAAGGCCAGGAAAAAAGCGAAGAAGCGCGGCACCGGGTCATCCGGCGACATGTAGTAACGGGCGTAGAGCGAGACCAGCGCACCAATGCCCAGCACCAGCATCGAAAACAGCCAGGCGAAGCCGTCGATACGCAGAACAAAGTTCATCCCCAGGCTCGGCAGCCAGAAGTACTCTTCGCGAATAACGCCGCCGTCGGCGATCTGCGGGAACCACAATGCCATCTGGATAGCGCCGATGAGGGCGACCAGACCGGCCAGAAACGATTCTGCGTTACGCGCGTTGTGCGGCAAAAAGGCCGCCAGACAGCTGCCGATGAAAGGCAGAAGCAGTAGAACTATCAGGGACATAGGCTTCTAATCTGCAGGGGAATGTCAAGCATCATACGTGCCAGACACCCCGATACCAAAGGGACTGTTTCCAAAATTTCCTACAAAAAGTGTCTGCTGTTTTTAAGTCAGCAAAAAGTTGTCACGGGAAATATGTTTCACCGCGGAAAATAACCACCTCTCACTCGGCTTTGCGCATGCCATCTTCCTCAGCAAGGCTCTGTTCACTGAGTGCAGAACGCCGCTTCATTTCGCTGACGATCACCCCGGCCACAATCAATGCTGCGCCTAGCAGAGCGATGCCCGGCAAGCGTTCCCCAGCCACTCTTCCGACAATCCCGGCCCAGACCGGTTCACCGGCATAAATAACCGTGGCGCGCGTAGGCGAAACACTTTTCTGTGCCCAGTTCATGGCGATCTGGATAATTGCACTCATCGCGCCAAGCCCAACTGCGCTGAGCACCAGCAACCAGGAAAAGTCCGGCAAGCGTTCCTGAGTAGGCACGATCATCAGAAAGGCCAGAGCGGAGGCAGTTGCCAGTTGCACCACGGTGACCCGCCGCACATCGACCTTGCCGGCATAGGCACTGATCATGATGATCTCTGCTGCGATGGCCACCGTGCTGATCAGCGTCACGATCTCGCCGGAACTGAGTTGCAGGGACGCTCCCTGCGGCCCTGCCACCAGCATCAGCCCGGTGAAGGCGAGGATGATGCCCAGTGTCGGCATCAATCCCGGTCGACGGCCAAGCACCAGCCATTGCAACAACGGCACGCAGGGCACGTAAAGTGCCGTGATGAACGCCGACTGACTACTGGGGATGGTCTGCAGTCCGACGGTCTGCAGGCCGTAGCCGAGCATGATCGCGGTGCCGATGAAGACACCGGCCTTGAGTTCGAGAAAGGTAAGACCGCGCAGCACCTGCATTGAAAACAGCGCTACGATAAGCGCCGCTGCAGCGAAACGCAGACCGACGAAGAACATCGGGCCGCTGACGGTCAGTGCATGCTGGACCAGCAGGAAAGTACCGCCCCAGAGCATGGTGATCAGAATCAGTACGGCTTCTGCCTTGCTGATGCGGGGTAATCGGCTGATAGACTTCATGTCAGCTCCAGATTCCTGTGAATGGCTATGAATGACGATGCGCCTGATGAGAGGCGGAACACTCTGAAAGCGTCCTCGGATTGGGCAGTATAATGCGCAACGGTTTTATGTGAGCACCACCATGCACAAAGAAAATTCTCAGCGCCCACCGGTGTTGCAGCACGTCAGTCAGAACGTGCGGCGTTTGCGCAACTGCGCTGACCTCAGCCAGACCGCTCTGGCGGAAAAGTCCGGGGTCAGCCGCCGCATGCTGGTCGCTATCGAGGCGGGCGAGAAGAACGTCAGTCTGGCGACGCTGGACCGGGTAGCCGAAGCATTGGAGGTGGCGTTCAGCGACTTGATCCAGGCCCCCGAAAATCCCGATTACAGCCGTATCAACGAACTGGCCTGGGCCGGTACGATTTCTGGCAGCAAGGCCGTGCTGCTGGCCCGAGCGGTTGCCCGCCGGGAAGTCGAGCTGTGGGAGTTCTGCCTGGAGCCCGGCGATGCCTATGTCTCGGAAGCTGATCCGGATGGCTGGAGTGAGCAGGTGTATATCGTAGAAGGGCACCTTACTCTGCGCCTCTCCGATCCAGCAGCCGTGCAACAGGTCGGCCCGGGCGAGTTTTTCATGTTTCCCAGCAATCAGCCGCACCGCTATTGCAATGAGGCTGACGTGCCCTTGCGCTTTGTGCGTAACGTCGTGCTCTGACCTCCCGACTCTTTTATCGCAACTGACCGAGGTGCTGCTCGATGACCGAAGACCCTAACCAGACGGCTGACATTCTGATCATCGGCGGAGGTCTGAGCGGCACCATGCTGGCGGCGCAGTTGCTACGCAGGCCTGGCCAGCGCCGTATCCTGATCATCGAAACCCGTAGCGAGCTTGGCCGGGGCGAGGCCTACAGCGCAACAGAGCCGGGCCATACGCTCAATGGCAATGCGGCGCGCATGAGCGTCGACCCCGATGACCCGGACGACCTCACGCGCTGGCTGACGGCCTATCTGGCCGAGGGCGGCTGGCCTGAAGCGGCCGGGCAGAACGTCCCGGTCGCCGAGCTGTTCCCGCCGCGCGGCGTGTTCGGGCTTTATGTTCAGCAGCGATTGCGTGAAGCCCGTGGCGCTGGTGAGGCGTTTGGCTCTACGGCAACGCATGTGCCCGGCGAAGCGGTCGATGTACAGATCGATGAACATGGCGTGAGCGTCACGCTGGCCGACGGTCGTATATTGCGTGGCAGCCAGGCCGTGCTGGCGACCGGTATGTACGCCGCTTCACGCACACCGCAGCGTGAGTCGAACGCACTGAACGCGGCAGCGCTGGACCCCTGGAACGTACAGGCAATGCAACAGCTCGATGCGCAGTCCAGGGTATTGATCATCGGCTCGGGTCTGACCATGGTCGATGCGCTGGTCTCACTGGAAAAGGCCGGGCACCGCGGGCCGATTCAGATATATTCCCGACATGGCCTGCTGCCTCATGTGCGACGCCAGCCACCGGAATGGTCTGATTTCCTGGCGCAGGACCCGAGTATCCGCAGCACTCGCCAACTGGTACGCAAGGTGCGCGAGCAGTGTGAGCTGGCCATCGAAAGTGGCATTGACTGGCAGGCCCCGCTGGACACCGTGCGCGCCAATGTCGGCAGGCTGTGGAATCAGGCCAGCGACAGGCAGCGCCGTCAGTTTGTCCGTCATGTACGGCCATGGTGGGAGAGTCATCACCATCGCTCGCCGCCACCCAGCGCCGCACTGCTGGCGCAACTGATCAGGCAAGGTCGGCTAAGCATTGACGCGGCTTCGTTGCAGGCTGTTGCGAGCTTGCCGTCAGGCCAGGTACAGATCAGCGTACGTCGGCGCGGTGATAGCGAACCGACGCAGATCGTTGGCGATGCCTTGATCAACTCCACCGGCATCGAGTACGACTGGCGACGGGTGGATCGCCCGTTGCCTCGTCAATTGCTGCTGCGAGGTTTGATTCAGCCCGGACCGCTGGCGCTGGGCATTGCTGCCGACGCCGGTGGCGCGGTGCTAGACGCGCAAGGTCACTGCTCGTCACGCCTGTTCGCCATGGGCCCGCCACTGCGCGGCATGTGGTGGGAAAGCACCGCTGTGACCGACGTGGCGATTCAGGCCAAGGCTCTGGCAATGCGTTTGTCGTGAAGCGCCGCGTGCTCGGGAGAGGACGCAGAGCGTCCAGAAAGGCATACCCACGCGGAGCATGGGCACGATAGCGTTCTTGCGGACAGCGATCGTTCCTCACGCTCCAGCGTGGGAATGCCGTTCATGACGCTCCGCGTCATCGGTCTGGGCCTTCACACCGACAAATGCAGCATCCGGTCGCCCTGTACATTTTCACCCGGTCTGCGTTTGTTGACTGCCAGCTCACCGATCTTGATCAGACGAGTGCGCGTGACGTTGCGGGTCAGGCCCAGCAGGCTGGCGGTGTGTACCTGATTGTGATGGCAGTAGCGATATGCGGTCCTGAGCAGCGTGTCTTCGACCTTCTCGTGCAAGGCACCCGCCTGTTCTTCAAACAGCTTTTGAAACGCCCGACTGAGTAACTGTTCGGCTGATTCGTCAACCGGATTCTGCTCGTCCTGGCGCTCGATTCTCAAGTTCGACAGGCGCAGGTCATCACGCTGAATGACGCCTTCGCGGCAGACCAGCAAGGTGTGATGAATAACGTTTTCCAGCTCGCGAATATTGCCCGGCCAACTGTAGGTCTTGAGCTTGTGCTCGGCTTCGGCGCTGATGCGCACCGGGCCATGGCGCAGACGCTGGCTGTAGACCTCGATGAAATGCCGGGCCAGCGGCAGGATGTCGCCGGGCCGCTCGCGCAGCGGGCTCAATTCCAGATTGACCACGTCCAGCCGGTAGTAAAGGTCCTCGCGAAAATGCCCGGCATTGATGGCCTTCTCCAGTTGTACGTTGGTGGCTGCGAGCACCCGCACGTCAATCGGCACGCTCTTGCGCGAGCCCAGGCGGACCACTTCACGCTCCTGAAGCACGCGCAACAGCTTGACCTGCAATGTCATGGGCAGATCGCCGATTTCATCGAGAAACAGCGTGCCGCCGTTGGCCTCTTCGAACCAGCCGGCCTTGGCACTGATCGCCCCGGTAAAAGCGCCTTTCTCGTGGCCGAACAACTCGGCCTCGATCAGGTTCTCGGAGAATGCGCCGCAGTTGACCGCCACGAACGGCTTGTCGCGGCGGGCACTCAGTTCGTGGACGTGCCGTGCAACCAGTTCCTTGCCGGTGCCGGTCTCGCCAATGATCAGTACGCTGGCATCGCTTGGCGCCACCTGGCGCACGTGAGCGAGCAGATCCTTGGACTTGGGGTCCTCGAACACCTGCGCAGTGGCTCTGATCGAGGTCGCCAGCGCAGGCGAGTGCGGTAAGGTCAGCAGTTGCCCAGACATCACTTGGCCTGCGGGGGCAGATCGTTGGCGATCATTTCGCCGAACGGGCCCGTGAGGTTGGTGATGCCTCGCCCGGCGAGGCTGGCGTAAGGCTCAGGCAGCAGCGGGAAGACCAGTTCGGCAAAGCGGTACGCTTCTTCCAGGTGCGGGTAGCCCGAGAAAATGAAGCTCTCGATGCCCAGGTCCGCGTATTCCTTGATGCGTGCCGCGACTTCCTGCGGGTTGCCAACCAGTGCCGTGCCAGCACCGCCCCGAACCAGGCCCACGCCCGCCCACAGGTTAGGCGCGATTTCCAGGTTGTCGCGGCGTCCATCATGCAGCGCAGCCATACGGCGTTGCCCCTCGGAATCAAAGCGCGAGAAAGACTTCTGGGCCGCAGCGATGGTTTCGTCGCTGATGTGCTCGATCAGCGTGCTGGCGGCTTTCCAGGCCTCTTCGCTGGTTTCGCGCACGATGACGTGCAAGCGGATGCCGAACTTCACGGTACGACCCTTGCGGGCTGCCCGTTCACGTACATCGGCCAGCTTTTGGGCCACAGCTGCCGGAGGTTCGCCCCAGGTCAGGTAAACGTCTACCTGATCGGCCGCAAGGTCATGCGCGGCATCGGAAGAGCCACCAAAGTACAGCGGCGGATAGGGCTTTTGAATCGGGGGATAAAGCGCCTTGGCGTTCTGCACGCGCAGGTGCTTGCCTTCGAAATCGACTGCTTCGCCCTGTAATACGCGACGCCAGATCTTCAGGAATTCGTCGGTGACTTCATAGCGTTCGCTGTGATCGAGGAAGCTGCCATCACCACGGTTTTCGTCCGGGTCGCCACCGGTCACCACGTTGATCAGCAGTCGGCCGCCGGATAAACGATCCAGCGTGGCCGCCATGCGTGCCGAGACAGTAGGCGAGATGATTCCCGGACGGATTGCCACCAGATACTTCAGACGCTCGGTCAATGGCACCAGTGCCGAGGCGATGACCCACGAGTCTTCGCAAGAGCGACCGGTCGGAATCAATACCCCGTAGTAGCCCAGGTCATCGGCGGCCTGTGCCACCTGTTTCAGATAATTGAGGGTGACGGGACGTGCGCCCTTTGTCGTGCCCAGATAATGGCCGTCGCCGTGAGTCGGAAGAAACCAGAAAACGTTCATGACAAATCCTTGGGAATGATCAGCTGAGTGAAAGCTGACGGGACCAACTGTTGGTTTGCAGACAGTTCACCAACAGCGTTCGGGGTGGGGCCATTTATAGAACGTCTGATTTATTCCGCAAAAGAACGTTAAACCATATTTTTAGATCTTAAACGCATATGTAACTCGAAAATTCCTGTTCCTTTTTGCACGAACCCTTCTAGTACAAGGCTTTGACGGCTGCAGGCATCCCGTTAATACAGCTCGCATCAAGAGCCAAAACGTTGACAGCCAGATTGCCAGGATGAAAAACGCTTTGCGCCTGCGCGGGTTTTCCGGCGCTCGTCAGGCTGGCGAAACTTTTCTTCGACGGGTCCAGTCACTTTTTCAGGACCAACAGGAGTCAGACCATGGCAAGGGCAATCTGGAAGGGCGCAATCAGCTTCGGGCTGGTGCATATACCGGTCGCACTGGTGTCGGCGACAACGTCAACCAGTGTCGACTTCGACTGGCTCGACAAGCGCAGCATGGACCCGGTCGGCTACAAGCGAATCAACAAGGTCACCGGCAAGGAGGTCACCAGCGAAAATATCGTCAAGGGCGTGGAGTACGAAAAGGATCGTTACGTCGTACTCAGCGAAGAAGAAATTCGCTCGGCGCACCCCAAATCGACGCAGACCATCGACATATTCGCCTTTGTCGACAGCCAGCAGATTCCTTTGCAGAACATCGACACGCCTTATTTTCTGACCCCGGATAAACGCGGCGAAAAAGTCTATGCGCTGCTGCGCGAAACCCTTGTCGACACCAAAAAGGTGGCGCTGGCCAATGTCGTACTGCATACCCGCGAACACCTGGCGGCGGTCATGCCGCTGGAGTCGGCACTGGTCATGGTGATCCTGCGCTGGCCCGCCGACGTGCGTGAACTGGACACACTGGAACTGAGCGACGCAGTGACGAACGCACAGTTGAACAAAAGCGAATGCGACATGGCCAAGCGTCTGGTCAAGGACATGAGCGCCGACTGGCAGCCTGAGCAGTACCGCGACACTTTTCAGGACAAGATCATGCACTTGGTCAAAACCAAGGCAGACGAAGGCGAGATCGAGGATGTCGAGACGGATCCGGCCGAGGAAGAGCGCAAAAGTGCCGACGTCATTGACCTCACCGACTTGCTGCGACGCAGCCTGGCGGGCAAGGGTGGCGCCAGTAAAGGCAAAGCGAGCAAGCCCGCAGCAAAAGAAAAACCTGCTGACAAGGCCGCGGCCAAGCCCAAGCAGCCCGCCGCCCGCAAGAAAACCAGCAAAGCCTCTTGAGCCAGACGGAGACACCGGACATGGCCAAGCCCGCCAGTGAATACACGCGCAAGCGCAATTTCGCCATCACCTCCGAGCCTGCCGAAAGCAAGTGCAAAGGCAAGTCTTCGTCCAAGTCCAAGGCGCTGGGTTTCGTGATTCAGAAGCATGACGCACGCAACCTGCACTACGACTTTCGACTGGAACTGGATGGCACGCTCAAGAGCTGGGCGGTGCCCAAAGGCCCGAGCCTGGACCCCAGGCAAAAACGTCTGGCGGTGCATGTTGAAGACCATCCGCTGGACTACGCCGATTTTGAGGGCAGCATCCCGAAAGGGCAGTACGGCGGCGGTGATGTGATTGTCTGGGATCGTGGTGTCTGGCAGCCGCACGGTGATCCGCAAAAAACCTATGAGGAAGGCAAACTCAAATTTACCCTGGTCGGCGAGAAGCTCAGCGGCGACTGGGCGCTGGTGCGTACGCGGCTCACCGGCAGCGCCAGCAAGGAGCAATGGCTGCTGATCAAAGAGAAGGACGCCATTGCGCGACCTGCCGCCGAATATGACATCACTCGGGAGCAGCCGCAGAGTGTGATCAGTGGCGCGCACGTGGGGGCAGGGCGTGCAGCGCCTGCAAAGTCCAGGGCCAGCGCCGCAAGCGGAAAAGCCAAAGCCGCTGCGGCGAAGCCTGCGCGCAAGCCAGCGCAAAAGAAGTCGAAAGCGGTTTTTCCGGAGACCCTTTCGCCGCAACTGGCCACGCTGGTGGATACACCGCCAGCGGGTAACTGGCTGTATGAGATCAAGTTCGATGGCTATCGCATTCTGACGCGCATTCAGGGCGAGGAAGTGCGCCTGTTCACCCGTAACGGCCACGACTGGACCGAACGGCTGCCCGAACTGGTCAAGGCGCTCAAGGGCCTGAAATTGCAAAACAGTTGGTTTGACGGCGAAGTGGTGGTCCTTGACGAGCAAGGGTTGCCCGACTTTCAGGGTTTGCAGAATGCCTTTGACGCAGGAAACAGCAAAAACATCCTGTATTACCTGTTCGACATGCCGGTCCTGAGTGCGGAGGATCTGCGTGACGTGCCCCTTGAGCAGCGCCGCGATGCCTTGAAACAAGTGCTCGACGCACAGCGCAGTCGCTTGCTGCGTTATTCGGATGCATTTCAGGCCGGGCATCAGGATATTGTGGCAAGCGCTGCGGCAATGGGTCTGGAAGGGGTCATCGGCAAGCGGGCCGGCAGTGTTTATATCGGCAAGCGCAACGCCGACTGGATCAAACTCAAATGCCGTTTGCGTCAGGAACTGGTGATCGTCGGGTACACCGCCCCGCAAGGCAGCCGCTCCGCATTCGGGGCCTTATTGCTGGCGGTCAATGAGGGCGATGAAGGGCTGGTCTATGCCGGGCGGGTGGGCACCGGCTTCAGTGAGGTGACGCTTGAACAGCTTCATCAACAACTGAAACCGCTGCAGCGCAAGGATTCACCGCTGGCGAAAAAACTGACCTCGGCTCAGGCCCGTGGCGTGCAGTGGGTAGAGCCGCAGCTGGTCTGCGAAGCGGAATTCGCCCAGTGGACCCGCGAAGGCATTGTGCGACAAGCCGTATTTGTCGGATTGCGCAGTGACAAGCCTGCCATTGAGGTGGTGCGCGAAGACGCTCTGCCCGCCAAGGCTGTCAGCCAGACCCGAACGCAATCGACATCGGCAGCGCCGCGGACAGGCAAGAAAACCGCTACCGGCAAAGTGGACGTGGCGGGCACCGGCATCAGCAATCCGGAACGGGTGATCGACAGCAAGACCGGCACCAGCAAGGTCGAACTTGCGCAGTTCTACGCGTCTATTGCCGAATGGATTCTGCCGTACCTGAACAAGCGGCCTGTGGCGTTGTTGCGTTGCCCGGAAGGCATCGACGGCGAGCAGTTCTTCCAGAAGCACGCCGAGCATCTGGCGATTCCACACATTAAACAGCTGGATCGTGCTCTGGATCCCGGGCATGCCGCGCTGATGGAGATTGATTCATTGCAGGCGCTGGTCGGTGCCGCGCAAATGGGGGCCATCGAGTTGCACACCTGGGGCGCTACGCGTGACAGGATCGAAACGCCGGATCATTTTGTCCTGGACCTTGACCCCGACCCGGCGCTGCCCTGGCGCAGCATGATCGAAGCCACGCAAATGGTGCTCGCCGTGCTGGAGGAGCTTGGGCTTGAGGCTTTTCTCAAGACCAGCGGCGGCAAGGGCATGCACATCATCGTGCCATTGGCGCGGCAGGCTGACTGGGACACAGTGAAAGCCTTTACCAAGGCTATTGCGGAATTCGTCAGCCGTCAGTTGCCCGAACGCTTCACCGCGACCATGGGGCCGAAAAACCGGGTGGGGAAAATTTTCATTGATTACCTGCGCAACAGCCGTGGCGGCAGCACCGTTACTGCTTATTCGGTACGCGCCCGGCCAGGCTTGCCGGTCTCGGTGCCGATTGCTCTGGATGAACTGACAGGCCTGAAGTCCTCGGCGCAGTGGGACATCACCAACCTTGCGCAGCGTTTGAAGCAGCTCAAGGACGACCCGTGGGCAGGCTACAGCAACCGCCGCAGAATCACGCAAAAGATGTGGAAGCAGTTGGGGGCGAAACGCCCCTGACACCCCCGTTTCTTTGATTACATGGCCTTAGGCTATACGGTCAGAGTATCCGGTACAGTAATCGCTCGACCCGCACACGGCTGACGCGCTTGAGGAACTTGCGTACCCCTTCGGGATAATTGGCCAGTGTGTCGAGTTCGTCATACTGGTTGACGCGTTGGGTGTTGCGCATCAAATGAGCGATTTCCGCCTCGCGGGTTTCGCTCCACTGGCCCTTTGGGTCATCGATCAGCAAGGCGTTTTCAAGGTCCAGATTGAAGGCGCGAGGGTTCAGGTTATTGCCGGTCAGCAGCGTATAGCGCTGATCGACCCAGATGCCTTTGAGGTGGAACGTGTTATCGCCATGTTTCCACAGGTGCACGTTGAGGCGGTTCTGTGCGATTGCCTTCTGATGCTTGTGGGCAAAGCGTCGCAGGCTGATTTCATACAGATAGGGCAGGGCCGAGATCACCTTGAACGGCTCGTCCGGGTCGATGAAGAAGTCGTTGGCGGTCTTGTCACCGATGATGATATCGACCTGTACACCGCGCTTGAGCGCCCGATTGATTTCGCGGGTGACCGCCACCGGCAGGTTGAAATACGGCGTGCAGATGGTCAGCTGGATTTTGCTCGAGGCGATCAGGTCGCAGATGGCACGGTTCAGATTATTGCGCGGCCCGACACCCAACAGCGGAATCACCCGCAGCTCGCCGTTTTCCTTTTCGCCCGCTGAAGTGTCGTACGCAGCGCGTTTGAGGTCCGCACGAAAAGCGCGAATCTCGCTGCGAATGCTGCGCGAGCCAGGTGGCGATTGCAGGTCGAGGCGGTGCACAGCCGGTGAAGGGAGTATTTCGCGCTGCACCAGATTCTGGAAAGCGTCGGCCAGCGGCGCACTTTCGATCAGGTGGTAACGGTCCAGACGGTATTTGTCGAGCTTGTGCAGGTAGACGTTGTTGATGCTTGCGCCACTGTAGATCACACAATCGTCGATCACACTGCCCTTGAGGTGCAGCACGCCGAACAGCTCGCGGGTTTGCACCGGCACGCCGTAGATCGGTACTTCTTCATCGTATTCAAGGTTCTGCGCCTGATACCAGGTCGAGTTGCCCGGTTGCCGCCCGGCACCGATCAGGCCCCGCTGCGCGCGGAACCAGTCAACCAGCACCACGACATCCAGCTCAGGCCGCACAGCTTTGGCGGCGTACAGTGCGTCGAGGATCTCCTGACCGGCTTCATCCTGTTGCAGGTACAACGCGATGATATAGATGCGCCGGGTGGCCGAAGCGATCCTTTCCAGCAGACAGCGCCGATAGTCGGCGGCAGAAGGAACAATGGAGATTGCATCGCTCGGCAAGGCAAAACCACGAAGTGCTGCCAGTGTCGAGCGTCGGAAAGTGGACTGCATAGGCCTCTCGATGGGAAAACCAATAGCGCATGAGCTTACACGAGACTCGCACTCAGGTGGCTGTCCCCGACCTGTTTCAAAGCATTGCTGTGTGAGGCGTAGCGATGAGCGTTCGCTATGTAACGTCTCGCACACAAATAAATGATAAGCATTCCCAGTAACATATGGTAGCATTTCGCATCCACTGAGTCGGTCATCTCCAGGAAGGTTTCTTCCGATCTCGCTCATCTCGTCAGCAGGACCTTTTCATGCACACCCCATCGATCCCGATGCGCCTCACGTTGCTCGCATTTTGCTGTTCAATTGGTTCTCCGGCCTGGGCCGCTACCGCTGCCACCAGTCAGCAGGAAGGCCCTATGGTTCTCGGAGAGACCGATATCAGTGCCGACAAGGCCGACCCGCACGCGCTACCGCCCGTGTACGCAGGCGGGCAAGTGGCTCGTGGCGGGCAGTTGGGCGTTCTGGGCAATGCCGACGTCATGGACGTGCCGTTCACCATGACCAGCTACACCGAACAATTGATCGAGGACCAGCAGGCCGAAGACATCGGCGATGTGCTGCTCAATGATGCATCGGTTCGCCAGTCAAGCGGCTATGCCAATGCCTCGAAGATCTTCGTCATTCGTGGCCTCAAACTGACCACCGATGATATTTCCTACAACGGCCTCTACGGCGTGCTGCCGCGCCAGATCATCTCCACCGATGCGCTGGAGCGGGTTGAGGTTTTCAAAGGCCCCAATGCCTTTATCAACGGCGTAACACCGACCGGCTCCGGTATTGGCGGTGGCGTTAACCTGCAACCCAAGCGCGCGCAGGACACGCCGACACGGCGTTTTACCACCGACATCAGCAGCGACGGCCGGATCGGCGAGCACCTGGACCTCGGCCAGCGCTTTGGCGAAGACAATCGATTCGGCGCACGTATCAACCTGTCTCAGCGCGAAGGCGAAACCGGCGTTGAAGACGAAGAGCATCGCAGCAAGCTGTTCGCGCTGGGGCTTGATTATCGGGGTGACAACTTCCGTCTTTCCGGCGATTTTGCCTACCAGAAGCAGCGCATTAATCAGAGCCGCAACACGGTGTTCGTTGGCAGCGGCCTGACTCGTGTGCCGCATGCGCCGGATGCCGACACCAATTACGCGCCGAACTGGACCTGGACCGAAACAGAAGACACCTTTGGCATGAGCCGGGCCGAATACGACCTCAACGATGACTGGACGCTGTACGCCGCAGCCGGTGCCAAGCACACCCGTGAAAACGGTATCTATGGCTCGCCGACCATCAATGACGCCGCAGGCAACATCACGGCGTCACCGTCTTCCATTCCGCATGACGAAGACAACAGGACAGCCATGGCCGGCATCAACGGCAAGCTGCAGACCGGCGCGGTCAGTCACAAGGTCAACTTCGGTCTGTCCGGCATCTGGACCGAGCAGCGCAGTGCCTACCTGTTCGGCAGTCCGGCTGGCAGCAACCTGTACAACCCTGTGGAAACAACACGTCCTGCGCTGGACAGCTTCTCGGGTGGCGATCTCAGTGACCCCGGTATCATCGGCAAGAGCCGCATGCGCAGCGTAGCGTTCTCCGACACGCTGGGCTTTTTCGATGATCGCTTGCTGCTGACCGCAGGCCTGCGTCGTCAGCAACTGCGCGTCCAGGGCTACGACTATGGCAGCGGCCCGCGCAACTCGCTGTATGACGAGGCAATTACCACGCCGGTCTACGGACTGGTGTTCAAGCCTTGGCGCCATGTGTCGTTCTATGCCAACCGCATCGAAGGTCTGGCCCAGGGCCCGACGGCACCGAGCACCGTGACGATCAACCCCGGCGAGGTGTTCGCGCCGGCGCGCTCAAAACAGATTGAAGCGGGCGTGAAGCTGGACATGGGTACGTTCGGTGCAAGCCTGGGTGTATACCGTATCGAACAACCGACTGATGGCTACCAGATTCAGGATGGCAGCGGAACGCGCTACGTCCGTGATGGCGAGCAGCGCAACCGTGGCGTGGAAATGAACGTGTTCGGCGAGCCTGTCAGCGGCCTGCGTCTGCTGGCCGGTCTTACTCTGATGGACACCGAGGTGAGCGGCACGTCGGGTGGCAGCAATGATGGCAACAGAGCCATTGGTGTGCCGACCTTTCAGTTCAATGCGGGGGCCGACTGGGATGTGCCAGGCATCACGGGCGCAGCCATCAATGCGCGCATGCTGCGCACCGGTGGGCAATATGTAGACGCTGCGAACAACCTGAGCATTCCGACCTGGAACCGTTTCGATCTGGGCGCGCGCTATACCTTCAACGTTGCGCAAAAGGACGTCACGCTGCGTGCCAACGTCGAAAACCTGATGAACAAGGATTATTGGGCATCGGCCAATGGGGGCTATCTGACTCAAGGCGAGCCGCGCACCTTGAAGCTGTCCGGCACCATAGATTTCTGATCAATCGGCGCTGGCCGCATCGCAGGATGCGGCCAGCCAGTCGATCAGTAGCCGTTACGCTTGAGAATCGTGTCGATGCTCTCTTTCGCTGGCCGTCCGTAGAACTTCAACAGTTCGGCGGTGCGGTTGGTGAAGAAACCGTCAACCCCGTCATTGCTGATCCGCTTGAAGTCCTCTGCGTCGTCCACCGTGTAAGGGTGGATCACCATGCCTTTCTCGTGGGTCAGGTTGTTCATCCAGGGTTTGACCAGGTCCATGTAGCTCTGATCGCCACCCTTGGCCAATTGAGAAGAAGGGCCGGTGCCGATCGCGCCATGAGCCTTGGCCCAGTCAATCCACTTCTGGAACTCCTCGGGCGATTTGACCTCCTGCGCTGCGTAGTAGCTGGCCTTGTCCTTGGCCCCCGAGTCTTTGAACGCGACGCTGGATTTGGGCTCTATCGAGCCTTCGCCAATCCATAGCAGCATGACCTTGGGCACTTTCGGCATTTCTTTTTGCAGCAGCTCCAGGCTCTGCTTCTCAAACGTCTGCAATACCACGCGCCCCGGCATGTGCGCGACGTTCACATGACCAGCCGCTGCGGCAGGACGCTGAGCCAGCCAGCCACGTTTGGTCAGCACCTTTTTAAGGTCGGCTTCGACACCGGGAAACTTGTTCGGCACCTTGGTCTCGATGTACAGCCCAGGCTTGTTCGCCCCGCCTTCGGCGATGTCGATGACCTCATCCAGCGTCAGGATCTGCAATCCGCTGTAGCTCGCGCGCGCCCGGTCGGGGTAAGCCTTGTTGAACCATGAGCCAGCGTCCAGTTGCTTGAGCTCCGCCAGGGTGAAGGTGCTGACCGGGTCCTTGACCCGTGTCGGGAACACTTCGGCAATGTTGGTCGTACGTTCCAGTACGTCATCGTGCAGCGCTATCAGCACGCCGTCTTTAGTGCGCTGGATGTCCATCTCCAGATAGTCCGCGCCCAGGTCGCGTGCCAGGGTATAGGCCGGAATGGTCTCTTCCGGAGCGTCGAACGAAGCTCCGCGATGGGCGATAACGGCTGGCCAGGGCAGACCGTATTTTTCGCTCAGCACCTTGCCCGGTGCCTCCGCCGCCGCTGCCATACCGGATGACAGCATCAGGCCCGACATGACCGCTGCGGCCAGGAGGGTCTTTTTCAACAGGGTTGTGGTCGACAGAGTGGCGGAAAATCCTTGCATGGTCGGTTGGTTCCTTATGGATGGAAGGCGTTCGACTGCACCAGCCAATACCGTTACTGGTCACAGCGCTGCACGCAACGATAGCGCACTATCGCGTTGGCGAGGTTGCTTGTGCCTCAGTCTGTCCGGCAAATGCGTCCACTTTATGAATGCCCGGCGTTATCGCGAAAGGTTTTTTTTCAATGAGCACCATTGGCTATGCACAAGCGTACCGAGTCGCGTTACTGTCAGCGTTTTGCTGACCGAACGGGAGTGCGCATGACAACGGTATTGGTGCTGGTGGAAAACCTGGACATGTATTTGCCGATTCTGGAAAGCAGCGGTTATCAGCTGATTCGTGCGCCGACGGCCGAACTGCGCGCCGAGGCGATTGCTGCACACGGGAAGAGCATCAGCGCCGTGGTGACGCGTGGGCCACTGGGTTTTTTCGCCGAGGAAATGGATGCACTGCCAAACTTGCGCATCATTTGCGTTAGCGGTGCCGGCTACGAAAAGGTTGATTTGCCCGCCGCGCAGGCTCGCGGCATCACCGTGACCAATGGTGCAGGCGTCAACGCCGCCACAGTGGCGGACCATACTCTGGCGCTGTTGCTGTCGCTGGTACGCGACATTCCGCAGGCCGATGCGTCGGTACGCCGTAGCGAGTGGCGCAAGGTGGTTCGACCGTCGCTGGCAGGCAAGCGTCTGGGAATCGTCGGGCTGGGTGCGGTGGGGCTGGCGATTGCCAGGCGTGCAGCCGCGTTCGACATCGCTATCGGTTATCACAATCGCAAACCGCGCACCGACTGCGATTACACTTGGCACGCCACCGCACAGGCGCTGGCTGCGGCGTCGGATTTCCTGGTCATCGCCACGCCCGGTGGCAGTGGCACGCAGCACTTGATCGATTCCGGCGTGCTTGAAGCGCTGGGCCCTGACGGCTTTCTGGTCAACATTGCGCGTGCCAGTGTTGTGGATACCCATGCGCTGGTCAGTGCACTTCAGAACGAGCAGATTGCCGGGGCTGCGCTGGATGTGTTCGACGATGAGCCCGCTGTGCCGGACGTACTCAAAACGCTGGGCAATGTTGTGCTGACGCCCCATGTCGCAGGCCTGTCCCCCGAGGCCTCCAGAGACAGTGTGCAAATGGTCAACGATAACTTGCTGGCGTTCTTTTCCGGGCAGCCGGTGCTGACGCCTGTGACTGAATGAGCAACCGTGCACGCTTGCACGCGAGGCATTGCTGTAACGCCCATTCTGCTGATTTTGCTGCCTGTTTATAGTCCGCCCGGGCTGTACGAAACCAAACAGGGAGCAGGGCATGGGCATAGCAGACAACGCACGCAACGGGATACGCATCGGTCTGGTCGGGGACTTCAGTGCGGATGTCCCCGCGCATCAGGCCATTCCATTGGCTTTGCACAGGGCGGCGGACGCCGCGCAGGTAGCGGTTGATATCGAATGGCTGCCGACCCCGCAGATCGGCACGGTGCGCACCTCGCGGAGTTCGATGGCCTGTGGTGCGTCCCGGCTAGCCCTTATCGGGACATGCTGGGCGCGCTGACCGCCATCCGTTTCGCCCGCGAGCATCGGGTACCGTTTCTGGGGACTTGCGGGGGCTTTCAGCACGCGTTGCTCGAGTACGCCCGCAACCAGTTGGGTTGGGCAGACGCCGAGCATGGCGAAACTGCGCCGGACGCGGCAAACGTGATTATCGAGCCGCTCAGTTGCTCGCTGGTCGAATCGGTGGCAGCGATCCAGTTGCAACCCGACACGCTGATTGCCCAGGCCTATGGCAGGCTCGACATCGAAGAGCGCTATCACTGCCGCTACGGCCTGCGCCGCGAGCTGGAGTCGGCGCTGTTCGGCAAGCACCTGAAAGTCAGTGGGCGGGGTCCCGAGGGCGACGTGCGCTGTATGGAGTTGCAGGGGCACCCGTTCTATGTCGCCACACTGTTCCAGCCGGAGCGTGCTGCATTACAGGGTCAGACGCCTCCTGTGGTGGCCGCGTTCGTCCGCGCCTGCCTGAGCAACCCGACATGATGGCCGCCCGGTTTACCACGCCTTACTTCGCCGTGGTGTTTACCTCGCTGCGTACGCCTGACGATGAGCCGGCGTACGCAGAGGCGGCGCAGCGCATGGTCAGCCTGGCCCGGCAACAGCCCGGTTTTCTGGGTGTGGAGTCGGCGCGCGGTGACGACGGCCTGGGCGTCACCGTGTCCTACTGGAGCGATGAGGCCGCGATTCTCGGCTGGAAACAGCAGGCCGATCATGCCCAGGTCCGCGAGCAGGGACGTTCGCGCTGGTATCAGGCGTTTACCACGCGAATCTGCCGGGTCGAGCGTGACTACGCGTTCGACGTTTAGGTATCAGGGCATTACCGGCGGCACATAGGCCAACGTGGTGCCCAGTGCCCAGAGCAGAAACAGCACCAGCGGCGTGTGGACCAGCAGTTGTACGAACGAGAAGCCGATCAGGTCACGCGCCTTGAGGCCCAGTACGCCCAGCAGCGGCAGCATGTAGAACGGATTGATCAGGTTGGGCAGCGCTTCGGCTGCGTTGTAGATCTGCACCGCCCAGCCGAGGTGATACTGCAGGTCGTTGGCGACTTGCATCACGTAAGGCGCTTCAATGATCCACTTGCCGCCGCCCGACGGAATGAAGAAGCCCAGAATGGCCGAATAGACGCCCATCAGAATCGCGTAGGTATCGTGGGAGGCAATGCTGGTAAAGAATGTCGAGATGTAGTGCGCCAGGGTCTGCGCATCAGCGCCTTTGACTGTGGTCAGTAACGCAGCAATCGAACCGTACAACGGGAATTGAATCAACACGCCAGTGGTGGTGGGCACGGCCCGCGCTACGGCATCGAGAAAGCTGCGTGGTCGCCAGTGCAGCAACGCACCGAGCATGATGAACAGAAAGTTGTAGGTGTTGAGCCCGGAAATCGCGGTGATCGCCGGTTTGCTCGAAAACTCGCTGAACAGCCAGCCGACTCCCAGCAGCACCATCAGGATGATCAACAGCGGGCTGTATTCCAGCCATTCGCCGGGCCGTGTGCGAGGTGCCAGTGGCGGCAGCCTGAATGCCGGGTCGACACCGCAGGCTTTGGCGTCCCGGGCGCTGTTCGGGCCAGGGGCGGTGGCATAGGCCACGATCAACGATATGACTACCAGCGCGGCGAGCATGACCCCGGATTGCCAGAGAAAGATGGTTTCAGTGAAAGGGATCACGCCGGTTATCGCCAGGATCGAAGGCGGCAGACTCGCCGGATTGGCCTGCAACTGCGCAGCCGAAGAAGACAGCCCCAGCGCCCAGACTGCGCCCAGCCCCAGATACGCGGCAGCACCGGCCGCGCGATAATCCATGCGCAGATCGGTACGGCGGGCGAGGGCGCGCACCAGCAGGCCGCCGAACACCAGTGACAGCCCCCAGTTGAGCAGCGAAGCAAGCATGGAAATCAGCGCCACCCATGCCACCGCCGAACGACCGTTACGCGGCACCCGGGCCAGGCGGTCGATCAGGCGCACCGCGGGCGGCGAACTGGCCACGACGTAACCGCCGATGACCACGAAGGCCATTTGCATGGTGAACGGAATCAGGCTCCAGAACCCGTCACCGAACGCTTTGGCAGCCTCGGCCGGGCGTGCGCCAATGGCCAGTGTTGCCAGTGTGACGATGACCACCGCCAGCGCGGCAAATACCCATGAATCGGGAAACCAGCGTTCAGCCCATGCGGCGCAGCGCAAGGCAAATCGGGCAGAGCGGCTTTCTTCTATGTTGGCGGCCACCGGGGGCACCTCTTTTTGTAATTATTATCGGGGAGTTACTTGAACAGCCGACTATTGCGGACGCAGGGCGTCCAGAGCGACAAATCCTGTGGGAGCGACCGGTGCGGCAATCCGCATTGCTCGCGAAGAAGCCAGTACAGTCCCCGGATATCGGGTGTTTGAACCAGCGTCTTCGTGAGCAAGCTCACTCCCACAGAGATTTGTATCCATCCTGCTCGAAGATGCCTGAGTTCAGAAACTCATCTCGATCACGTCATCCGGCACGATCAGCCTGCCTGCGGTTTTGGCCACGATTTCTTCCACGCTGACCCCCGGCGCACGTTCGCGGAGGATGAAGGCTCCGTTGTCGATTTCCAGATACGCCAGGTCAGTCAGTACCTTGCGGATGCACGCCGCGCCAGTCAGCGGCAGGCTGCAGCGGGGCAGCAGTTTGGATTCGCCATCCTTCGAGGCATGGGTCATGGTCACGATGATGTTGTCGGCACCTGCCACCAGGTCCATCGCGCCGCCCATGCCCTTGACCAGCTTGCCAGGGATCATCCACGACGCGATATTGCCCTCGACATCCACCTCGAAAGCGCCGAGCACTGTCAGGTCGACATGACCGCCGCGGATCATGGCGAATGATTCGGCCGAAGAGAAAATCGACGCGCCGATACGCGCCGTAACCGTCTGTTTGCCGGCATTGATCATGTCAGCGTCTATGGTGTCTTCGGTCGGAAATGCGCCCATGCCCAGCAGGCCGTTTTCCGACTGCAACATGACGTCGATGTCGTCTGATACATAGTTGGCCACCAGGGTCGGGATGCCAATGCCCAGGTTCACGTAATAACCGTCCTTGAGCTCACGGGCGACGCGTTGAGCCATTTGTTCGCGAGAAAGTGCCATGGTCTGAAATCTCTTTGTTGTTGTATGGCCGAGCTGCGCTCTGTCAGGATTTTCTGACGGTGCGCTGTTCAATGCGCTTTTCGAACGTGCCCTGAATCACCCGGTCGACGTAAATGCCAGGCGTGTGGATCTGAGTGGGCAAGAGCACGCCGGGCTCGACGATTTCCTCGACCTCAACCACCGTGATCCGCCCTGCGGTGGCCACTACCGGGTTGAAATTCTGCGCGGTATGACGATAGATCACGTTGCCGAAGTGGTCGGCTTTCCAGCCCTTGACCAAGGCGAAGTCGCCGGTGATGGCTTCTTCCAGAATCACGTTGCGGCCATTGAACTGTCGGGTTTCCTTGCCTTCAGCCACTGGCGTGCCATAACCGGTCGCGGTGTAGAACGCAGGAATGCCCGCGCCGCCCGCGCGCAGTTTTTCCGCCAGAGTGCCTTGCGGGGTGAGTTCGACTTCCAGCTCGCCGCTGAGCAACTGCTTTTCGAACAAGGCGTTTTCGCCCACGTAGGACGAAATCATTTTCCGGATCTGCCGGTCTTCAAGCAGGATGCCCAGGCCGAAGCCGTCAACGCCACAGTTGTTGGAAACAACGGTGAGGCCCTGGATGCCCATACGCTTGATCTGCGCGATGAGGTTTTCCGGAATGCCGCACAGACCGAAGCCACCGCAGAGTACCGTCATGTCGTCGGTCAGCCCGGCAAGGGCTTCTTCGTAGGTCGTTACTCGTTTATCGAGTCCAGCCATGATGATCCGCCTTTTATAGTTGTTGACCGACAGTCGCACTGTCGGAGGATCGGGTGACTTGCATCTTCTCTCGAGGTGACTGATTTGTTAATTTTGTTTTTCTGATCAATTGATAAGAAAAACAAATATATGAACGTCAAGCAGCTTCGGGCTTTTCTGGCGGTGGCGCAGTACCTGAGCTTCGCCCAGGCCGGGGAGCGACTGAACATCTCGCAACCGGCGTTGAGCCTGACCATCAAGAGCCTTGAGGAGGACCTTGGCGGGCAATTGCTGACACGCACCACACGCAATGTCGGCCTGACACCCGAAGGCGAAACTCTGCTGCCGCTGGCGCGCCAGTTGCTGGCTGACTGGGACAACACCGAAGAGCTGCTGCGACAGCGGTTTACCTTGCAGACGGGCCGGGTTTCGGTCGCCGCAATGCCGTCGTTTGCTGGCAATCGATTGCCGGCAGCGCTGAAGGTGTTTCGCGGTCGCTATCCACGGGTCAATGTCGCGGTGCATGACGTGATCAATGAGCAGGTGCTGGAGATGGTGCGTCACCGCCGTGTCGAGCTGGGTATCGGCTTTGAGCCCGAGTCGAACAGCGCGTTGTTGTTCACTCCGTTTTACATGGACCGCTTCGTGGCTGTGGTCTCGAAGGATTCGCCGCTGGCCGGGCTTGGCGAAGTGTCCTGGGCCGAGCTGTTGGGCGAAGACTTCATTGCCCTTCAACGGCCTTCGGCCGTGCGCTTGCTGCTGGAGCAGGCCATCGAGCCCATGCACGGCAAACTGGCAGTGGCGTTTGAAAGCCATCAGTTGTCCACCATCGGGCGCATGGTTGCCAATGGCCTGGGTGTCAGCGCGGTGCCGTCGCTGTGCATCGGGCAGATGCAGGAACTGGGTGCTTGCTGCATTGCGCTTATAGAACCGCGTATCGAGCGTCGTATCGGCCTGATGACGCTGGCCGATCACAAGCTTTCCGCTGCGGCTCAGGCGTTGCGCGAGGTATTGATCGAGGATGCTCGCAACAGTCGATAGCGACTATCACGGCGGATGATTTTTGCTGTGTCGGGGGCGGGCGTAACCTTGCGTCATTCCTGAAATGAAGCCTGCCCCGGAGGCCCCAGATGAACCGTATGCTTGCCCTTGCGCTTGTCCTCACATTCACCGTTGCATTGCTCTCCGGTTGCTCCACCCACCATGCTGTCGAGCAGCGTGCTTTCAGCGCCGAAGAAAGCCATCAGCTGGCGCTTGAAGACCTTAATCGGCGCGGCCTGTCGTTTGATGAATATCAGGCACGCAAGGCGCAATTGATGGCTGATCCGCAGGCACAGCAGGCGCGCGAATTCGATAATAAAGGTGAAGCAAGCGTTAACCTGAGTGTGACTGGCCAGCAACCACAAGGTTAACAGTCCGCTTGAAAAGGGCTTTTCATAAAACTGTACGGTAAGAATTACCGGTCAACTGTCCGTGTGTTTCCTGCAGCGCTTTCTATAGGGTAAGTGCCTGACCCACTGATCCGGACAAGCTGTATGGTGCTCTCTTTCGATTTGCTTCTTGCCTTCACACTCTTCGCGTTCGTCACCTCGATTACCCCCGGCCCGAACAACATGATGCTGCTGGCGTCGGGCGTCAATTTTGGTTTCAGCCGCACGCTGCCGCACATGCTGGGCATCAGCATCGGTTTTTTTGTCCTGGTGTTGGCCGTGGGCTTCGGGCTGGGCAGTGTGTTCAAGGCATGGCCGCTTCTCTACACCATTCTGCGCTACGTAGGCGCCGCTTATCTTTTGTACCTGGCGTGGAAAATCGCCACGTCAGGTCCTGCCTCCGATAACGTCGACAGTCAGGGCAAGCCGCTGAGTTTCATGAGTGCCGCACTGTTTCAATGGGTTAACCCCAAGGCCTGGATCATGGCGATCGGTGCCATTAGCACCTACACGCCGATGCAGGGCTATTTCTACAATGTGGTAGTGATCTCGGCGGTGTTTGCGCTGATCAACCTGCCCAGTGTCGGTATCTGGGCAGGCTTTGGCAGCCTGTTGCGCAATGTTCTGCGTGACCCGCTTGGGTTGCGCATTTTCAACGGCGTGATGGCCGTGCTGTTGGTGGCCTCGTTGTATCCGCTGTTTGTCGAGCATTGATGCCTGGCTATAAAGCCAGCTGCAAATGCCCGCCAGCCTGCTTGTGGCGTGCCTGCAAACGGCGTTGCAGGCCGTGATGGAAGTGCTCCAGCCCCTCATGCAGGCGCTCGATGAGGATTTCGTCCAGAGTGCCGCCTTCCTCGTTGTCGTCGTAGCTGATCTGGGTATCGATGGCGAAGATGCCGTGCAGCACCTCCTGTGACTTGAGGGCCGACAGTACCGGTTTGAGCGCGTAATCCACGGCCAGCATGTGCGCGATACTGCCACCGGTGGCCAGCGGCAAGACTACTTTGCCATGCAGTGCGCGCTCGGGCAGCAAGTCGAGCAGGGTTTTCAGTGCGCCTGAAAATGACGCCTTGTAAACCGGCGTGCCAATCAGCAGGCCATCGGCTTGCCTGACCGCTTCGATAAATTCCAGCACTTGCGGACTGTCGAAGCGGGCAAAAAGCAGGTCCTCGGCATTGAAGTCGCGTATGCGCAGCGTGGTGACCTCCACCCCGTGGCTTTGCAACCAGCGGCTGGCATGAGCCAGCACTACGCCGGAACGGGATTTGGGCGAAGGGCTGCCGGAAAGTGAAACAACGAGCATATGGGATTTCCTTGCGATAAGCGTGTGTCTGTAAAGCAGCTTGTGTGCCAGCCTTCGCAAGGTTCGGTGATGGCCCGCAGGCATTGGGCTTGCGCGCTTTTCATACAGATGGTGCGGTGTTGCGATGCTGACGAAAAGCCAGCCAACTGTTGAACGACTGTTGCTCAGGCAACAGTTTCGCGTTATTCGGCTGGCCAAAAAAATTCCCGCAAAACTGCTTGCAGGAAGATTTTCAAAGCGACGTCAGAGTCAGTTGCGGAACGCTGCGCCGGTCTGCACCACACTGGCCGAACCGAGCAACTGGCTGATGAATCGGCTCCAGCGGGTGATATCGGCCGGCCCGACAAATACCACGTCCTGCGCCTTGAGCTCGAACTGCCCCGCCAGCAGATAGGCGGTGGGCTTCTTGGCATTGAGGTGGTAAACGGTGGAGGTCGCTTCGGCAAAGTTTTCCGCACCGCGTATCACATACACCGCATCGCCATCTGCGCTGTCCGGGCTGAGGCCGCCGGAGTTGCCCAGTGCCTCCAGCAATGTCAGGCGGGTGGTGCCGAAGGAGATCACTTGCGGGTTACGTACTTCGCCCAGCACGTAGATCTTGTTTCGCGAATTACTGTTCAGGTGGAGGTAATCGCCATCCTTCAGGAAGATTCTGCTCAGTTGCGAGTCTCTACGGTTTAGCGAGTCGATGTCGATCAGGTAATCGCGGCCATCGCGGCGCAGGGTCAGACCGGCCAGATTGGCATCGGTCAGGTCGACGCCCGCGACGCTCACGGCCTGCACCAAGCTCAACGGAATGTTGGTAATGGGTTGCGGGCCGGGCACTTTGAAGGAACCGGACAGGAGTATTCGCTGACTGTTGTAGCGCAGCACTTTGACATCGACCTTGACCTCGGTGTATTGCGGCGCCAGCCCCATGCGCAACTGCTCGCGCACCTCGCTCACCGTTCTGCCGCTCGCGCGAATTCGTCCGACGTAGGGGAAGTAGAGCGTGCCATCGTTCAGCACCTCCCGGGTGTTGGCATCCAGTTGGTCCTGCGAGCCGGGCGCGGTCAGTTCCGGGTGTTCGAACACGGTGACCAGCAAGGTATCGCCAGCGCCGATCACGTATTCCGGAGTCTTGTAGTCAAGCAGCGCCTGCGGCAGTGCCTTGGCATCTGCGCTGGCGCGTTGTTGCTGTTGCTGAAGACTTTTCGGTGTGACCTCGACCAGTTGCGCCCTGGGTTCGTCTGGTTTAACGGTGGTAACGTCGTCCGGGGTCATGTGCTGCCCCGGGGCGAATGCGCAGCCTTGCAGCGCCAGGCTGGTGAGCAGTAAAGCAACTAACCTTGGATTCATCGTGTTTTTCCTTTCATGGCATTGCTCCTTTCTTTCGGCGTACCGACGAATTTCGGCGCGTTCGTTCACTCCGCGGAAACGTCAGAAGGCGTTCTTGTTGACGAAGCCTTTGAGCAGCGTCAGCAGAATAATTTTGAGGTCCAGCCAGATCGACCAGTGCTCGATGTATTCCAGGTCGAACTCCACGCGCATGCGCATCTTGTCGAGTGTGTCGGTTTCACCGCGCCAGCCATTGATCTGCGCCCAGCCGGTGATGCCGGGTTTGACCTTGTGACGCAACATGTAGCCGCTGACCTGTTTGCGGTACTGCTCGTTATGGGCGATGGCGTGAGGACGCGGGCCGACGATGGACATATCGCCGTGCAGCACATTGAAGAACTGCGGCAGTTCATCCAGCGAAGTGCGCCGCAAAAATGCCCCCAGCGGCGTTACGCGTGCGTCATTGCGCGTTGCCTGAAGCACCACATCGGCGTTTTCCTGAACGTTCATGCTGCGAAACTTCCAGACCATGATCGAACGGCCGTCCAGTCCGTAGCGGCGCTGGCGAAACAGCACCGGGCCCGCAGAGGTGAGCTTGATGGCCGCAGCGATAGCCAGCAGCGGCAGGGCGATCAGCAGTAGAATCAGGCTGGACAGGATGATGTCTTCGGCGCGCTTGACCAGGCTCCAGGCACCGTCCATGGGCGAATCGAAAATGCTGATGCTGGCCAGGCCATTGATGCTTTCACTGCGGGCATGCAGCAGGTCGAACATGAACACGTCGGGAATCAGGTACACCGAGGCGGTGGTGTCGCTCAAGCCGGTAATCAGCTCGCGCAATTGCGGCTCGGCGCTGAACGCGAGGGTGATGTACACCTTGTCTACCCGGCCTGCGCGGGCATCTTCGATCAACTGGTCCAGATCACCCAGCACTGGCAGGCGACGTTTTTCGTCCTGCAGATTCATCTGCTGCGGGTGCGAGTCGTAGAACCCCAGCAGGTTCAGCCCCATCCACGGCGCAAGGGAGATGGAACGCGCCAGTCGCTCACCGACCTGGCCGGTCCCGACAATTGCCACCCTGCGCGTATTGAAGCCGTGCCGACGCAGCGTGTGCAGGGCCAGGCGGATCAGCAGTCGATAGCCGCACAGCACCGCAAGCGCCAGGGCGAACCAGCTCATCTGGCCGTTATCGGGCAATTGTGTCTGGTTGAGCAGCAGGCTGTTCAGTGACAGCAGGGTGATGAAGGTCATCGCCCAGTAACTGAAAACCTTGGTCAATTCGCGCAGGATGCGCTCGCCACGCCATGAACCATATAGCTGGTGATATTCGCTGACCCAGTGAAATACCAGTACCGCAAGAATGATGTGCGACCAGGCCTGGGTGTTGTCGCTGACCTGCAGCCCGGTTTGCCAGTAACCGATCAACACGATGATGATCAGGTCCAGCAGACGATGGGCGAGCGACAGCGCTGACTGATGGGCATGCAGAATGCCGCGGACGGAAGTGCGCATTGGAGGGGCTCGCTCAGACGGTTTTTATGGGGACGACACGGCCTGGCAGTTCGCTGCCCGAGACCGGCGCTTGTTGAGCAACGCGGTGCGGGTGCGGCAGGCGGGCCAGATGCACAAGATGCGAGGTGGCCAGACGATTCTCGACGAAGGCTTTGATCTCCTGCTCGAAACGCGCCACCGAAAACCGTTCGGCGTTGGCTCGGCAGGCCTGCGGCGTGATGCGTGATTGCGCAGCTTCAAACTCGTCGATGGCGGCGCTTAGTGCTGCCACGGTTTGCTGCCGATAGAGCACGCCGGTCGGTTGCGGGTGATCCAGACCATGCACGGTCTCGATGATGCCGCCCTTGCCGAACGCAATCACCGGCGTGCCGCAGGCTTGGGCTTCAACCGGGCTGATGCCGAAATCCTCTTCGGCGGCGAAGACAAACGCTTTGGCGCTGCGCATATGTTCCAGCAGTACCGCGCCAGGCTGGAAACCCAGCAGCGTTACGTTGGGCGCCTGCCTGGCAATGGCCTGCGCCTTGGCCAGGTCCGGTCCGTCACCGATCATGATCAGGCGTTTTTCCGGCATGGCGGCAAAGGCTTCGACGATCATTGGCATGCGCTTGTAGGGCACCATCCGCGAGGCACACAGGTAGAAGTCCGCGCGCGCGCCGTGGGGCGTGAAACCGAGGGTGTCCACCGGCGGATAGATGACGGTGGAGTCACGCCGATACGCCTTGGAGATGCGTGCACCGATAAAGCCCGAATTGGCAATGAATGCGTCCACACCGGTCGACGTGCGTTGGTCCCATAGGCGCATGTAATGCAGAATCAGGCGCGCCAGGGTGCCCTTGATTCCCTTGCCCAGCCCTGATTCCTGCAGGTACTGGTGCTGTAAGTCCCAGGCGTAGCGGATCGGCGAATGCACGTAGCTGATATGCAGTTGGTCCGGGCCGCAAAGCACGCCCTTGGCGACTGCGTGACTGCTGCTGATGATCAGGTCATAGCCGGAGAGGTCCAGTTGCTCGATTGCCAGCGGCATCAGCGGCAGGTAGCGTGAATAATGTTTGCGCGCGCCGGGCAGCTTCTGGATGAACGTTGTTCTGGCTACCTTGCCGCGCAGCTGCGCGCGGTCCTGATCGCTGAGAAAGTCGATGACTGCAAACAGGTCCGCATCGGGCCAGACGTTGATCATTGAAGCAAGCACGCGCTCGGCACCGGCGTAACTCACCAGCCAGTCGTGGACGATAGCAATTCTCATGGGCGTTCCTTGCTGTAATGGTCCGCGCTACTGCGGATGCGACGGGGCGCATCCTGGCGTTACTGTTGTGGGTTCAGGGTTTGCCGGCGGACGACTCGGGGACGACATGGCGCTTGCTCTGCGATGCAGGAGCAGACTCCAGCAGCGCATCGATACGCTGGGAAAGGCGCTGCGCGGAAAGGTCCCAGGAAAAACGCTGCACGTTATGCAATCCCTGAGCACGCAGCGCATTGCGCAGCGGCGCATCCACCAGCACGCGCTGCATTGCTGCGGCCATGTGGCTGACATCCAGCGGGTCGAAATACAGTGCGCTGCCTTGCAGGACTTCGGGGATCGAAGCGGCATTGGCGGCCAGCACCGGGCAACCGCAGGCCTGGGCTTCAAGCGGCGGAATGCCGAACCCCTCGTAAAGCGAAGGAAATACGAACGCTGTGGCACCCTGATATTGGCTGATCAGTTCGGCATCGCTGAGTCGCCCCAGAAAACGGATGCGCGGGTCACGGCAGGCGAGGTGTTGCAGATCAGGGTCGGCGAACAGTGCGCTGGCTGCGCCGACAATATGCAGTTGCAGGTCGGTGTGGCCACGCAAACTCAGAAATGCCTGAATCATCCGGTTGAAATTCTTGTGTACGGCGGGTGAGGAAACTGCAAGCAGGTATCTTGGCTGATCGACAGTTGTCGGCCCCGGCGTGAATTCGTCACTGACCGCAGCGGGTACGACCAGCACCTTGTCCTCGGCGTAGTCATAGAACGAGGTTATTTCCCTTCGCGAGAAGCTGCTGCCGGTGATCAGCGTTCTGGCGCGTGACAGCAGAATCGGGGTGATAGTCCGATAGGCCAGGCGGAACAGCCGGGTGTAGCTTTGCGGATAGCGTACATAGGTGATGTCGTGGTGAGTGGCTATCTGATTGCTATAGAACATTGGCCCTGTGTTGCTGACCGAAATCAGCAGCGGGCTGCCTTGACGTTTCAGGTGAAGCGGCAGGTCGATCTGTTCCCACATATGCCCGGTGGAATGACCGATGCATTGGGCCTCCAGTGCGCTGGCACAGTCATGCAGCCTGATAGTGCGCGGAGCGACGAATACCAGATCGTCGCGCAGCCGCTTCAGGGCTCTGCACATCTGCTCTGCGTAACGCTGTACACCACTGACATCCTGGGTGAGGAACCGTGAATTGATGACAATCATCTCGAGCATCCTGCTGATGAGGGTGATCTGGCTGGTGCCAGGTTCTGTCCTTGAACGGGCTTGATGGGGCAGATTGCGCCCCGTTACTGTGTGACGTATGTGCGGCGGTCCTGCAGGGTCTGGGCAAAGATGCTTTCGTACTGGTCCAGCATCAGGTCCAGGTTCATCAACGACGCGACACTGTTGCGTGCCTGGCTGCCGAGGCGTGCCAGCAGTTCCGGTTGCTGGTGCAGCTTGAGCATTGCCAGCCCCAACGAGTCCGGGTCATCGGGGCTGCACAGCAGACCGTTGAGCGGTTCCTGAATGATTTCCGTCAACCCGCCCATGCGGCTGGCGATGACTGGCAGGGCATGTGCGCAGGCCTCGACGGCCACCATGCCGAATGGCTCATTCCACATGGAGGGGACGATTGCCACGTCGATCTGGCGGTAGAAGTCTTCGGGCTTCTGGACGCCGACAAAGCTGATGTCCGGTGATGTGGCCATGGCCCTGAAATGCTTTTCATCGGCCGCCTGTCCACGCCCGGCAATCTGCAGGGTGGCTTTGAACGGCAGATGCTGGAACTGATCAATCAACCATCCCAGCCCCTTGTTTGTGGACAGCGTGCCCAAGTAACCGAAGCGCAACGGTGCGTCATCGATGGGTGCCTTGGGCTGCCCGGAAATCGGCGGGGTGAACGGGCTCGCGTTATGCACCACGTAACCCCGCGCGCCTTTGAAATAGCCCTGCGCCTGCAAGGTATCGAGCATGAAGCGGCTGACACCAACGACCGTGTCGACCTGTTCTGACAGCTGTGCATGATTGCTGCGCAACTGCGAGCACATCGTGCATTGGCGCTGACAGCTGTGACCCTTCTTGAACATGGTGCTGGCCGGACAGAGCAAGTAAAAGTCATGCAGGACCTGCACGATCGGCCGATTGGCCCCGGTTATTTCGTCCCATGCCGACACCGACCAGCCGGTCAGGTTATGGCACACCACCAGCTCCGGCTGCTCCAGCTCCACCACTCGCCTCAGGTACTCGCGCATGCCGGCGTTGTAGCGATCGCGCCAGTGCCAGGCAAGCCGCGCCAGACGGCCCGGACGCTGGGCGATGAAGTGCCAGTACCAGTTGAGCAGGCCGGCGCGATAGACCTTGACCCGATTGACCTCTGCCAACTGCAGGCCGGGCCGGTCGGTGGTGGCCAGCACGGCGACGCTGTGTCCACGTTGCTGCAAGCCCTCGACAGTACGTTGCAGAATGATCTCTGCGCCGCCGCCGATATCGGGCGCATAAAGGCTGCTGATAAACAGTATCTTCATAGCGGGTAGGCCTTGTTCAGGCCCAGCACACTGGCTTCCCCATCGTGAATGGCGTCGTTGATCAGGTTCAGACGCGCGTCGGCGTCATAGCGCCATGCATACAGGTTCAACAGACAGAGAAACACCTGGCGATTGAGTCGGTAGAGCAGGGGGGAGGACGCCCAGATATGCCTGTCGAACCACGCCTGGTTACGCGCGGCGTAATAGGCGCGCAGGTCCGATCCGCCCGACAGGTAGCTTTCATAGACGTTGCGGGTGCGCGCCTTGATGTTCCATGAGTCCTCGAGATCCTCCAGCAGCGCTTCTGGTACCAGAAATACCTTCCCGCCACCGTCGGTAATGCGCCAGGTGTATTCGGTGTCATCGCTGTACAGCTTGAGTGCGTCCAGTGGCAGGCCGATTTTCTTGTACAGGCTGCGATGGGCCAGTAACCCCCCGTAGGTAGCGAAAGGAAGCTGTACCCGTTCCGGCATGGCCACGCTGGCCCCCGGCTTTCCCCAAGGCAGGCGTCGCCAGATCTTGTATGGCAACTGGTCGATGTGAAAGCCGAAGAAGCTCGAGCGCCGCTGAATGGCGTAACGCAGCGGTACACCCGCAGCGATGTCCGCTTGATGCGTGGGGCGAAAACCGAGCACTGCGCAATTGTCCTGGCCGTCGATCGTTTCACGTTCTTGCAAAGACCGGTGCAGCACCTCAATGGCATGGGTGGTCGGCGCGTTATCGTCGTCCATCAGCCAGATGTAATCGTCGCCGTTTTCCAGCGCGGCCTTGATGCCTGTCGAATAGCCGTTGGCCGAGCCGGTGTTGTCAGGCAGCGAGATCACCTGAACCCGCTCGGGCCACTCGTCGCACAGCGCCTGCAATGGTGCGACGGAAGCGTTGCTGACAATGATCACACGTCCAATCAGCGGGCTCTTCAGCGAGCGGCTGATCAATGTGTGCAGATAGCTGAAACGGTCACCATAGGTGAGCGTCACCAGGGTGGTCTGGTGGGGCATGGTGTGGTTCCGGGGGCAGTGGAAGCAGGCTGACGACGCATGTTTTCAGGCACACGCCTTGGGCAGTTTTCTGCAGGTACGGCAGGCCTTAGGCGCGGGCTTCGACCCTTGACAGGCTGCTGATGGGCAACACCACTTTTTGCTGGCGTTGCAGCATGTTGAGCAGAATCACCGCACGCTCGGTGCCGTCTTCGCTCAGAAAGATGGCTTCCACATCATTCCAGCTGCCCGTCGTGATCATTACCGGATCACCCTGAATAAATCGTGCTTTGGGCGCAGGTGTGGAGAGTCGCTGGCGGATCTGCTCGATCAGATGATCGCGAACCGGTACCGGGTGCCCGCCGAACGTCACAATGCGCGAGACGCCGCGGGTGGAGCGAATCGGGTACCAGTTGTCCTGTACCTGATCCATATGAATGAACAGGTAGCCGGCAAACAGAGGCTCGTCGGCCTGAACCCTGGCAGTGGTTTTTTTCGCATCGACCTGTAGCGGTCGGTAGCACTGGAAATGCTGGCGTTGCAAATGCTCTTCGGCGCGGGCTTCCTGACGCGGTTTGGTCTGGATCAGATACCAGCGAGCGTCCTGGGCGGAGAGGGTCATGATTAATTCCTTTTAAATGAACAGCTCAGTGAACGGCAGGCGTCAATACGGGTTATCGGGGCGCAGCGTGGTAGTTGTAGCCATAGGCCGCGTAGTCGTAATCAGACGTCGTGGCCTTGCGCACCACCGCGTTGAAAATGGCACCCTTGATCAGAATTCCGTTTTGGCCCAGGCGGCGTTTGCAGGCCTCGATTTCCTGGACGGTGGTCATGCCGAAACGGGCAACCAGCAGGCAGGTGCCTGCCTGGCGACCCACCAGTGTCGCGTCGGTCACGGCGAGGATGGGTGGCGTGTCGATCAGGATCAGGTCATACAGCGGCGATAATTCGGCCAGCATCCTGTTGAAGTTGTCATGCATCAGCAGTTCCGAGGGGTTGGGTGCCGCGAAACCACAGGAGATGAAATCCAGATGCCGGACCCGCGTCTGATGGATGACTTCGGTACACCGCAAGCGGGCGGCCAGCGTGTCGGACAGACCGTGTTTGGGCTGCAGGCCAAAGAGCCGATGCAGGTAGCCTTTGCGCATATCGGCATCAATCAACAGGACTCGTCTGCCGGTCTGGGCAATGATGGTTGCCAGATTGCTCGATACAAACGATTTGCCGGCGCCTGGTGTCGGGCTCGATATCATCAGCACGTTGTTACGCGCCTCCAGCATGGCGAAGTGCAAGCTGGTACGCAGGCTGCGCAGCGATTCGATGGCCAGCTCACCGGGTGCGGCAATGCTTAGCAGTCTTGAGTCCTTGCTGTCCTGATCGCGCTTTTCCAGGCGTTCCTGCTGCCGCGAGTGAGGCAATGATGCGTAGACCGGCATGCCCAGACTTTCGATGACTTCGGCGCTCTCGATGCCCCGATAGAACGCCTGGCGCACGAATACGATGGTCATCGCGACCAGTGCACCGATCAGCGTGGCGATCAGCACAATCAGCGTCTTCATGGGTTTGACGGGTCTTTCTACGTTGGTGTCGGCGTTGTCGATGACCCGCACATTGCCGATGCTGCCAGCGCGCAGAATGTCCTGTTCCTGGCTCTTGTTGAGCATCAATGTGTAGGTCTGGCTGATGACCTGCATATCGCGGGTCAGACGCAGCAACTCCTGCTGGGTCATGGGCAGCGCGTCGATTTTCTTCAACAGGCCTTGTTTCTGTTGTTCCAGCTGGTTCATCTGGCTCATCAGGCTGCGATAGGTCGGATGCTCACGGGTGTACAGCCGCTCCAGCTCTACGCGCCTGAGTTTCAGTTCGGAAAGCATCGAGTCGAGGCTGACCACCTGATCAAGCACGCCTTTGGTTTCGATGCTCAGGTCCACTGACCTGGCGCTGGTCTGGAAGGTGTTCAGCGCGGTTTCCGCTTCCTCCAGTTGCTTGCGCACGGTAGGCAACTGCGAGCGTAGAAACTGCAGCCGCTGGGCGGCCTCGGCCGAACTGCGCTCCACGTTCTGGCGTACATACAGATGGCTGACCTCGTCAAGAATCCGGTTGGCCCGCTGTGCGTCCTGGTCCTCGATGGACAGGTAGATGATGCCCGAGTCCCGGCCCGCCTCGGCGATCTTCAGACGGTTCTGATAAACCAGCGCGGTACTGAGCGTGCGCTGTCTGGAGACGCTGAAATCGGTACCGGGACGCGCGCGCAGCGTAGCGACCTGAATCTTTATTCCGTTGCCTTCGACAATGCGGTTGATGGTGCCGCCAAGCAACAGATTGTGCTCGTTATCGTAGAGCGAGAACTGGCCAGGCTTGCCTGCGGTGAGGGTGAGTTTTTCTCCCAACAGGTGCTCCGGCACTTCCAGCTGGAACACCTCGATTTTCTCGCCACCCCACGCGTACTGCGTCAGGCCGAACAAAGGCTGAGCCAATTCACCATCGCGCACCGGCTTGAAGGTGCGATATAGATAGGGGCCGATCACCGGAAAGACGTCGGGTGTCTGGAGCGTATTGAGCTTCAGATCGTCGACGACCTTGCCCAACAATGCGCGCGACTTGATCAGCTCTATCTCGGTGGTCGCCTGCGACACTGACAATGGCTTGGCGCTGACCTCCGGGGTGCCCTCGATGCCGATTTTTCGGGGCTCTATCTGAATCATGGCGGTGGCCTGATACACCGGCGTGGCGAGGACGGCATAGCCCAGGCCGATCAGAAAAAACAGGCTGACGGTCCACAGGATCAGGGCTTTGTGATCGAACAGCATGCGCAGGACCGCTGCCAGATCAATCCGGGAGTCCTGTTGGAAATCCAGCGAAGGACGGTTCATGACGGTCATTTATCCTGTTGCTCCTGACTGAAAATGAGGAAGCCAGTCGTCAATGCAGCGTGAGAGCTGCGCGTAGGTCTGTTCAAAGGCTGATGCGGGACGTCGGTAAGGGTCGGCGATGTCGAGCGGGTGTTGCCATTTACCGATCAGAAAGGCTTTGCCGCGTACTTCGGGTGCGAGTTTGAGGACATCGGCAAAGTGTGCCTGCTCCATCAGCAGGATCAGATCGGCCTGGCGCAGTAGCTCACGGCTCATCTGCCGAGCTGCATGACGCCGAGGCTGCACCCTGTGCGATTGCAGAACCTGCCGAGCCGCCGGGTCGATGGACGAACCCGACAGCGCGGCGATGCCTGCCGATTGAATGCGCACCTGCGTAGCTTCAAGGCGTTGATGCAGCATCGCGACGGCCATCGGGCTGCGGCAGATGTTGCCGACGCATAACACCAGCACATTACTGAACATGTGCTTTGCCAGTAGTCGGCAACAGGCGTCTGCTCAGGTTGACGACAACGTTGCCGGCCACCTTCCACAAGGTCTGCAGCTTGTGGCGGGGGGCGAGCGCCGCCAGCGAGAGGCACACCGTCTGCATCAGGAAGTGTTCGTACAAAGGCTGATTGCCCAGACGGTTGTAATAGTTGGCCAGGCTTGAACAGGTCTGCAGGTTCATGTGCAACTTGCGTTTGTCGCTGCGCATGGAAAACACGCCGCCGGGGTGCAGCCGATAGGCCGCCGGCTTGATCTGCGCCATGAACTTGCCTTTGCCGTAAGCCCCCAGCAACGACCACCAGCACATATCGTTCAACGGTGCTCCGCACATGCTCAATTCGGGCGGCATTGTGCTGAAGACATTGCGAAAGCAGACGGTCAGGGTCGACAAGCGTCTGGCCTGTTGCAGCTCCAGCGCCGTAGCGTCGCTGCGCAGCAGGCCTTGCAGCTGCACGCCGTACTGGTCGTGTTCGTCGAAGGCGAACGCATCGTGATAGGTGATGACGTAATCGGCATGGCTCTCGAGAAAGTCCACTTGCAACTGCAGCTTTCGCGGATCAGTCCAGTAATCGTCGGCTTCGCAGTAGGCGATGTAACGGCCGCGGGCTTCAGCGAACAGGCCCGGAACGCAAGGCGCGCCCTGACTGTACTGATTGACCTGCTGATAGAAGGGCCGAATGATCGTCGGATGCCGCTCGGCGTAGTGCGCAATGATGCGTGCAGTGCCGTCAGTGGATGCATCGTCGTTGATCAGGATTTCGAACCTGAAATCGGTCTGCTGTGACAGAAACCCGTCCAGTGCCTGAGCAATGAATGCCTCCTGGTTGTAGGCGGGGCATATGATGCTCAGCAACGGCGGTGCCATGCAGGCCTCGTCGGTATTTTTTGCAGTGTCGTCCATGGCTCAGGTACTCGGTTTGCTGAACAAAACATAGATTTTCGACGCCAGCGGTCTATGGCTTGCCGCCACCAGTGTCAGAGTGACAAGACCACTGGCGGCGAGCGCCAGCAGCAGGCTGCCACGGCTTTCATCGGCAATCAGATGGAACACCGGCGCGCTGATCGCCAGGCCCGCAGTGGTCATCGCACTGATCCGCAGAATGTCGCTCAACCATTGGCGATGAAGGCCAGGTGCCAGGTGCCGATGGACGATGACGGGCCATATGGCGAAGGACGTCGCACGCAGGAAAAACCACGCCAGCGCTGCGCCGTAAACGCCTTGATAATGGATAGCCATGAACATTACAGGCACGCTGATCAGTGTCGAAATCACGCTGTACCACAGGTGCAGCTGCATTCGGCCATAGGCGTATTGCAGGTAGAACTGGAAAGCACTGGCGGCCATGATTGCGCTGCCCAGCGCGTACCAGCCCAGCACCGGTCCACTCCAGCGCGCGGCGGCGCCATCACCCGTCCAGGCGATAATCAGCGGCTCGGCATACAGGGCAATGACCGCTGCCAGCGGGAACAGAAAGGTACAGGCAAGGCGATTGGCTGCCAGAAACAACGTGTGCATGTCGTCGCGTCTGCCTTCGGCCATCAACACGGTCAGGCGCGGCAAGAGCGTCTGAACCAGCGGGTTGCTCAGCATCACGATGCCAGTGGCGATCAACGCAACCAGTGAAAAGTAGCCGTATTGATCCAGTGGCAGCAGATTCGACAGCAGCACCTTGTCCACCTGAGTCAGCACAATCCACAGCACTGCGCTCAACGACAGGCTGGCAGCGAAGGGCAGCAGCGGCTTGACCAGTTGCCAGTCCAGGCCGGTCAGCCAGTGCGGCGCAGGCATCTGTCTGCGGGCTTTGCTGGCAAAGAGCAGGGTTTCCATCAGCCCGACCACTAGCTGAAATACAAAAAAGTCCTGTGGGTCCCGGGAAAACTGACTGACCAGCAGCAAGCCGCCGAAGTAGCGCAGCGTTGCAATCGACACGTTGGCAACGTTCAGCCAGGCGTGCTGCTCAAGGCCCTGAATGGCGCTTTTATAGAGTGTCGAATACAGGCGCAAGGCGATGACGATGCCCATCAGGGTGATGCACTGTGCCAGTGTGTCGGGTTGCAGCGTATTGGCGTTCAACCACTGTGCTGCGATCCAGGGGCTGGCGACATGGATAAGCAGGCCGCAGAGCATCACGATGGGCAGAAATATCAATTCAAATGAGCGCAGCAGACGACCCAGGCTTTGTTGGCTCACGGGAGTGCCTTGCTGATGTGCCACCGCGCGCACCAGGCTGGGGGACAACCCTGCGTCCAGCAGTTGCAGCCAGGCTTGCAGCAGGGTGAAGAAACCGATCAGGCCGTAGGCCTCGGCACCTAGATGGCCGAGATAAAACGGCATGATCAGAATCCCGACCAGCATTACATAGGCCTGTCCGCTGTAGTTCAGGACGGTGTTGCGAATGATCGAACGGCTGCGAATGACCGGGCTTGTGCCACGCATGATAGTCAGCAGACCCTGGCAGCGGAGCAAGCCGGGTAGTCCGTATCAGTCACACCACAGGTTTCGATCAGCGTGCGGATGACCAGGTCCTGCTCGCTTCTCAGCAGGCCGGGATAGATCGGCAGGCACAGCACTCGTTCGCTCAATGCTCTGGACACAGGCTGGCCGGGCTGTGGCTGCAGGTATTCAAGGGTGTCGAGTGAGGGGTAAAAGTACCGGCGTGGGTTGATCTTGCGCAGGTTGAGTGCCGTGCGCACCGTCAACAGCTGTTGCTCGTTATGCAGCGCCACCGGGTAATAGCTGTTATTGAGTTCGCTGTCGGCCTGGGGTTGCTGCAGGTCCAGGTAACTTTCCAGCGCTGATGTATAGCGGTGAGCGATTTGCGCGCGCTCCTCAAGGATGTTGCCGATGTTGTCGAGAATGCACAGCCCCATGGCTGCGGAGAATTCATTGAGCTTGGCATTGATGCCGATGCCGTCGATTCGGTCTACTCCCGATATGCCAAAGTTGCACATCAGGTGGGCGCTTCTGGCCAGTTCGTCATCGTTGGTGATGATCGCGCCGCCTTCGATTGTGTGAAACAGTTTTGTGGCGTGAAAGCTCAGGGTGCTGATATCGCCATAGTTGAGCACCGACTGGCCTGCATGGCGCACGGCAAATGCATGTGCACCGTCATAGATCACCTTGAGCTTATGTTCACGGGCAATTTGCTGAATGGCTTCTACGTCGCAAGGATTGCCAAACACGTGGGTGCCCACGATTGCTGTGGTGTCTTCGGCGATGCTGCGTTTGATGTGCTGCGGCGAGATATTCCAGGTGTCCGGATCGATATCGGCAAAGACCGGGCGAATACCTTCCCATTGCAGCGAGCTGCTGGTGGCGACGAAACTGAATGGCGTTGTAACAGCGCTGCCGCTCAACCTCAGAGCCCGATAGGCAACCTGCAGGGCCAAGGTGCCATTGTTGGTCAGAATAATGTGTTTGACGCCCAGATAGTCCTTGAGCCGGTCTGTCAGTTCCTTGGCCAGCGGGCCGTGATTGGTCAGCCAGCCACGGGCGTAGATACCTTCGACGTAGCGTTTGAACTGGTCGATATCACCCAGATACGTCTTGGTCACATTAATCATCGAAGCCTCCATGTTTCTCTGAATCGGGGTGTTGCCGAGTGGGTGACCGGACATCTTTTTTTGCGTGCAGGCGCTGCATTGCTTCAGGCAACGCTACCGCCACACCGAACGTGTTCAGCACTTTAAAAATAGAATGGGGAGTCAACAGACATCCGCCAGCGCCTGATGAGCACCGTGGAAATAACTGACAGCATGGGACGGAACAGCGGTCGACTTCGGCTTGATTATTCCGACGCTATGCTCTGCGGCATGTGCGTGACAACGGAATGCGCCTGACGGTCCTATATATCAGTGGCGGCAGGGTATCTGTCAAATTATTTCGTCAGCTTTCTGTTAGATTTTTGATTAATGGTAGAGCAGATTTTATAACTATATGATTTATAAGGGTGTCAAAAAAATATCATCCTTCAGGTGTATTTAAATGACACGCTGAACGTGCCCTGCAAGACGACAATAAGTCATCTGATTTTACAATCTCGGTCTCCTTATATTTCTAATTGTTCTATATAAATACCAATTGATAATTTTTGGTTCTATGTGGTTTGTTGCATGATTGTGCTCATGGACTGCAAGCAGGAGAGCGAACATGAAAGAGCCGGTGCTGTATTTTGATTACGCCGCCACTACACCTGTGGACGAGCGTGTTATCAGGGTCATGGTCGATTGTCTGGGTGTGGCAGGCAATTTCGGTAACCCTGCATCCAGCGCTCATTCATTCGGACAAAAGGCCCGCGTTGCGGTAGAGATTGCCCGTGAGCAGGTTGCCCATCTGGTAGGTGCTCAGGCCTCGCAGATCATCTGGACCTCCGGTGCTACCGAATCCAGCAATCTGGCAATCAAGGGCGTGGCTCAAGAGCGCGCGAAGAGGCAGGCAGCATCAGCCGGAGGCAGGTTCGGCCATATCATCACCAGTCAGATCGAACACAAGGCAACCCTTGATACTGCCCGGCAACTTGAGGAAGAGGGCGTCGAGGTTACCTGGCTGGCACCGGACAGCGATGGCCTGATCAGTGCCAATGCGGTCAGCGCCGCTTTGCGCGATGATACGTTTCTGGTCTCGCTGATGCTGGTCAACAACGAACTGGGTACGGTCAACGACATCGCGGAAATCGGCAGGCGGGTACGGGCCCACGGCGCGTTGTTGCATGTCGACGCTGCGCAGGGCGCTGGCAAGTTGCCGATTGACTTGAGCCAGCTTGAAGTAGACCTGATGTCGCTTTCTGCACACAAAATCTATGGGCCCAAAGGGATTGGCGCGCTGTATGTCGGTCCGCGCGCGCAGCAACGGGTTCTCGCCCAGATTCATGGGGGCGGGCACGAGTGTGGTCTGCGCTCCGGCACCCTGGCGACGCATCAGATTGCCGGGATGGGCGCGGCCTTTGCCCTGGCGGCCGAAGTGCTTGAAGAAGAGGTTGTTGAAATACGGCGGCTCAATCGTCTTCTCTGTGAGCGACTGGCCGATATTGCGGGTGTGTGTATTAACGGCAGTCCCACCCAGCGGATTGCCCACACCCTCAGTTTTACGTTCACCCATAACGATCTCGACGTAGCAGCGCTGGGCGACAGACTTGCCTTCTCTTCCACCTCGGCCTGTAATTCGGCGAAGAACCTGCCTTCACACGTCCTGCTGGCTCTGGGGCTGAGCCCGCAGGCTGCCGGTCAGACCATACGTCTGAGCTTGGGACGCTTCACTCGTGATCAGGATATCGAGCGTGCGACTGAGTCGATTCATGCCTGTCTGATTCAGCCAGCGTTTTGGGCGGTTGCTCAGTCTCGATGAGTGCTCCATTATCTGAACGGGTGAACGCAGTCAATTTCCGGGTCAGCAGGAGAGTCAATGAGCACGCAATCCAATGCCAGTTCAGAAGTGGCAGAACGTTTGGCGCAAACCCGCGCCTTGATGAGCAGGGAGCGCATCGATGCCTATCTGGTGCCGTCAGCGGATCCGCACCTCTCCGAATACCTGCCCGGCTATTGGCAGGGGCGCCAGTGGCTGTCCGGTTTTCACGGCTCGGTCGGTACACTGATCATTACCCAGGACTTTGCAGGCATATGGGCTGACAGTCGCTATTGGGAGCAGGCAACCAAGGAACTGGCAGGTAGCGGTATCGAGCTGGTAAAACTGGTGCCGGGCCAGCAGGGTCCGCTTGAATGGCTGGCAGACGAAGCCAAAGCCGAAAGTGTGGTTGCCGTTGACGGGGCGGTCCTGGCCGTTGCCTCTTCGCGTACTCTTGCAAGCAGGCTTTACGCGCGCGGTGCCCGCCTGCGTACGGATATCGATCTGCTCACCGAGCTGTGGCAGGACCGTCCCGCCTTGCCGTCTCACCCAATCTACGAACACTTGCCCCCTCAGGCATCTCTGGACCGTGGTGAAAAACTGGCTCGTGTTCGCCAGATCGTTGCCGAGCGAAACGCTGACTGGCACTTCATCGCAACACTGGATGACGTAGCCTGGCTGTTCAATCTGCGTGGCGCTGACGTCTCCTATAATCCGGTTTTCATCGCCTTCGCCCTGATCGGCCCGCATAGCGTCACGCTGTTCGTGGACTCGAAGAAGGTGCCGGACTCGGTGCGTTCGCGTCTGGAGCGCGACGGTATCAATCTCATGGAGTACACGCAGATTGGCGCAGCCTTGCGCGAGCTGCCGAAAGACGCACGACTGCTGGTTGACCCGGCGCGTGTTACCTGCGGCTTGCTCGATTATCTGGACAGTGAAGTCACGCTGGTCGAAGGGCTTAATCCGAGTACGCTGTTGAAGTCGCAAAAAACCGAGACCGATGCAGGTCATATCCGTCAGGCAATGGAACAGGATGGTGCGGCACTCTGTGAGTTCTTCGCCTGGCTGGACAGTGCGCTGGGACGTGAGCCCATCAGCGAAGTGACCATTGATGAAAAGCTTACTCAGGCACGGGAGCGACGTCCGGGATATGTTTCACCCAGCTTTGCAACCATTGCAGGTTTCAATGCCAACGGTGCGATGCCGCATTACCGTGCGACTGAAGCGGAGCATGCGCAGATCGAAGGTGATGGCTTGCTGTTGATCGACTCGGGCGGTCAATACCTTGGCGGCACCACCGATATCACGCGCATGGTTGCTATCGGCGCGCCGAGTGCTGAGCAGAAGCAGGACTGTACGCGGGTTCTCAAAGGCGTTATTGCGTTATCGCGCACTCGTTTCCCCACGGGCATTCTGTCGCCATTGCTGGATGCCATTGCCCGAGCGCCAATCTGGAGTGAAGGCGTCAACTATGGTCATGGCACCGGGCATGGTGTCGGGTATTTTCTGAATGTCCACGAGGGGCCACATGTCATTGCCTATCAGGCACCTGCAACGCCGCAGACGGCAATGCTGCCAGGCATGATCACATCCATTGAGCCCGGTACTTACCGGCCCGGACGCTGGGGTGTGCGCATCGAAAACCTGGTGATTAACCAGGAAGCGGGCACTACCGAGTTCGGCGAGTTCCTGCGCTTTGAAACCCTGACGCTGTGCCCGATCGATACGCGTTGCATCGAGGTCTCGATGTTGAACGAGGAAGAGCGCACTTGGCTGAATGATTACCACGCTCAGGTTCTTGTGCGGTTGAGCCCTCTACTGCAGGGTACTGCATTGCTATGGTTGCAGGCGCGCACGGTCGCTGTCTGATCTCGGATGGATCGAAGCCAGTTACCGCAGTCTAGTCCTGCGGTGACGGGTTTGTCAGCGGCGTGCTTTTTCTGCAGACAATGATCATGCTGCGGCTGGTATAACCAGCGGGGTTGAGGCCGAACGGATAGTCTTCCGGCTCTTCGGTGGCATCGCCCGATTTTGCGATGACCTTGAACGTCCTTGACGCACAGGCGTTGGTCGCAAGCTCATAGCATTTGGCCCAGGAAGACGTCAGGCCGGAGCAGTTGATGTGAATGCCGCGCTTGCTTTGCTTGACGGGCTTGGATGTAGCTGCACAACCTGCCACAGCCAACATGGCCAATACGATAAAAATGTATTTCATTCCTTTCCTTAGCGGGCCATTGCTGATCGCGATCCATCCGGTTGACTGGATCATGAGTCGGTAAAACTGTGACGCAGAACTCTCGAACATCAGTAGGTCAGGTGTAAACATGGCGCATGCGCTTAACAAATGCTAGTGCTATGTCGCTTCTTGACCTTATGACCGCGTGGTCAGTTCAGTCGGCCGGGACCAATTGAGGTTTGGTGCTTGCAGAACCAAGGGTTGCGCCGATGGATGCGAAGATGATTGCGCCAATTGCCAGCCATTGGGTCAGTGAAAGGCTCTCGTGAAGAAACACCAGGCCTGACAGCGCTGCGAAGACAGGTTCCAGACTTGCCAGCGTGCCGAATGTGCGCGCCGACATTCGCGTCAGGGCGATCATTTCCAGGCTGTAGGGCAGGGCGGTCGACAGAATGGCGACACCCAGTGCTGCCGGCACCAGTGAAATGTCCAGTAATGCAGAGCCTGCGTGTAGCACGCCGACAGGTCCGATGAAGAGTGCGGCGATCATCACGCCAAGTGCGGCGGTCTGCACGCCGTTGTCTGCACCTGCCTTATGCCCGAACACTATATAAGCGGCCCAGCACACCCCGGCCCCGAGAGCATAAGCAGCGCCGACCAGATCAATCGCTTCGTTCGAGGCCCCCAGGGGGATCAACAGCAATAAACCGATGACTGCCAGAGAAACCCATAGAAAATCTATGGGCTTGCGCGAAGATAGCAGAGCTACAGCCAGTGGACCGGTGAACTCCAGCGCGACCGCGATTCCCAGAGGTACAGTCTGCAACGACATATAGAAGAGGAGGTTCATGCTGCCCAGCGCAATGCCGTAGATCACCACGGTGCGTAGCGATTTTGCGGTCAGATTCGCTCGCCACGGGCGCAGGATGGCGATAAGGATAAGGCTCGCAAATACCAGCCTCAAGGTCGTGGTGCCTTGTGCGCCCACTACGGGGAAAAGACTCTTTGCCAGTGACGCGCCGCTTTGAATGGAGATCATGGCGATCATCAGCAGCCCCAAAGGGAAAAGGGCGGCCGCTATAGTGTGGGGTTTCTCAGACATTTCGGTTGTATATCCTGGGGGTGATCCGGGTACTGGTAATCGGACATGATGCGCAACAATCGATGCATGGGCAATATATTGCGCAATCTTTGCTTTCCCTTCTATATAGGTAATCACGAAACGGGCAATTTCGGCGATTTTGAAATTAACGGTTGACGCCCTCTGTGATCTGTCTATAATTCGCCCCACTTCCGGCGCAGACGGAAACGAAAAAACCTTGTAGATCAATAGTTTGCAAGGGTTTTGAGTGAAGAGTCAGCGAGGAAGCAGGTCGAGTCAGCAGTGATCGACAGTGGTGAGAAAAAAGAGTTTGACACGCGGTTGTAACGCTGTAGAATTCGCCTCCCGCTGATGAGC